>CAMYJN010000173.1 GCA_947258625.1 uncultured Polyangiaceae bacterium
GCTCGAAGTGCTCGACCCCGAGCAGAACCATCAGTTCACCGACCACTACATCGACGTGCCCTTCGACCTCAGCCAGATGATGTTCATCGCGACGGCGAATCAAAAGAGCACGATCCCCGGGCCGCTACTCGATCGAATGGAAGTGATCGAGCTTCCCGGCTACACATCTCGGGAAAAGCGGTCGATCGCGCGCGACTTCTTGATTCCCCGGCAGTTGAGCGAGCACGGTCTTTCGCCGGAGCGCCTGGACTTCTCAGACGAGGCGATCGACCTGCTGATCGACTCCTACACCCACGAGGCCGGCGTCCGAAAGCTCGAGCAGCAGGCTGCTGCGGTCTGCCGTGCGGTCGCCGTCCGACTTGCGAACGGCGAGGACGTCTCGATCATGGCGGACGCCCCATTCATCGAAAGCGTGCTTGGCGCCGCGAAGGCCAAACGCCAGAAGCCGGAGCGAATCCCGCGGGCCGGCGTTGCCACCGGCCTCGCCTGGACTGCCGCGGGTGGGGACCTGCTGTTCGTCGAAGCGACGCGAATGCCGGGCACCGGCAAGCTGCATTTGACTGGTAACATGGGTGACGTTTTGAAGGAATCGGCTGCAGCCGCATTTACGTTCGTGCGCGCGCGCGCCGGAGACCTTGGTCTCGCAGAAGATTTCGTGAGTCACACCGACATTCACGTTCATTTGCCGGGGGGGGGCGTGCCCAAAGACGGCGCCGCAGCAGGCATCCCGCTGTTCGTCGCGCTCGCATCGGTGCTCACGCAGGTCAAGGTCCGACCCGATGTGGCGATGAGCGGGGAGATCACCCTTCGCGGCAACGTGCTCAAAGTGGGCGGCATCAAAGAGAAGTGCCTGGCCGCACACCGCGCAGGCGTCGCCCGCATCGTTCTTCCAAAGCGAAACGCGCCAGACCTCGAAGAGGTGCCCGAAGAGGTCCGCGATGATCTCGAGATTTGCCTCGTATCCACCATCGACGAAGTGCTGGGCCTCGTCGCTGAGCTCGAGACGACCGGGGCGCCCGCAGCCGCCGAATAATCCGTGGCAACCCTGTTCACGTTCCGGTTGAGCGCAGCGTTTGCGGCCGTCGTTGGTATCGTTTTAGCGTTCATCCCTCTGCTCGCCGTGCACGGAGTGGAGAGCGCCCTGGCGCTTGGCCTGCTTCTTCCGCCGTGGGTGGCGGCAACGGCGGCCAGCTACACCGAACGGCACCGCGGTCTCCGGGGTATCGATCTCATCTTCCGCACCGTCGGCATGGGCTTGCTGATTTGGTTGATCCCCTTGCTGCTGCTCGCGGTCAGCTCGCTGCGAACGCGGCAGTGCGCGCCCGCCGAGGGTCTCGCCTTCATGGTGCTCGGCCCGGCGCTAGGCTGCATGCTCGCCGCCTGTATCGGCGTATGGGTCGCCGGGGCAACGAGGCTGCCGCGCCTGGCCCCATGGCTCGCGGCCGCCGTGCCTCTCGGTTCGGTGATGCTTGGGCTCTGGGCATTTTACTCGACGCCAACGGTCTACGTGTTTGGCGCGTTCGCGGGCTACTTCCCCGGTGCGATTTACGACGACCTCGTCCAGATCCCAACCCGCTACCTCACCTACCGAGCCGCGATGCTCGTGGCCGTTCTCTCGCTCGGCGTGCTGTTTGATGCCCTCTGGGACCCGGCGTCCGGGACGCTCGGCCTCCGCGGCCGGGGTCGCTCGCGGATCGGTGCGATTGCGCTCTGTGTCGGGGCCTTGGGCGTGGTCGCGGCGTCGTATTCGCAAGGCAACGAGCTCGGACACTCGGTAAGCGAGCAGTATTTGGTCGAACGGCTCGGAAAGACGGAGCGCGGGGCGCACTGCGTCGTGCACATGCCTCGCGAAACGACCCCCGAGGATGCCATTCGCTTGCTGGAGGACTGCGACTTCCAGGTCGAGCGCGTTCTATCTCTGACCGGTCTCTCGTCGAAGGAGCCGGTGACGGCCTATTTCTTTCGGAACCAGAACGAGAAGAAAGACCTCATTGGCGTCGGGCGGACGCTGATCGCCAAACCTTGGCGACGCGAGGTCTATCTGCAGATGTCGCACTGGCCGCATCCGGTGCTCGGACACGAAGTCGTGCACGCGGTGCTCGCGGAGGCGGGACGCGGGCCTTTCGCGATCGCAGGGACTCTGGGGGGCCTGGTCCCGAACCCAGGCATCGTCGAAGGCGCCGCGGTCGCCCTCGCTTGGGACGTCCGGGATGAGCTCGACCCGGACCAGTGGTCCAGGATCATGAAGGACCGAAACGAGCTTCCGTCGGCGGCCGCCGTCATGAGCGTGCGCTTCAGCGCTCTCCCCGCACGGCGCGCATACATGGCCGCGGGGTCCCTGATTCGCTTCCTGATCGCGACCCGGGGGATGGAAGCACTTCTCGAAACGTACCATCGCGGCAAGGTCGACGACTTGGATGAGCTCGAAGCGAACTGGCACGCCTACCTCGAAGAGGTTCCGGTGACGCCGACGGGGCGCGGCGTGGCCGAGGTGGCGCTGGCAAGGCCGAGCATCTTCTCGTCGGTCTGTCCTCACGAGCTCGCAAAGTTAAGGGCTGACCTGGCCGGCGATGCAGCCGCCCGCGACGACGTCCGCACGATCGAGACCTGTCGCGCCATTCTAGACATCGACGAGCAGGAGGCGCTGGCTCGGGCCACGCTGGTAGGCGCCCTCGCTCGTGACGGGCGCGACGCCGAGGCGTTGGCCACCCTCGAGGCGCTTCGGGCGACGATGAACGCCCCCAAGCCAATCGTGGCCGCCGCCCTGGAGCAATATGCAGATGCGCATTGGACGCTCGGCAACTTGGCGGAGGCCGACGCGCTCTACGGGGAGCTGCTGAACATCCCGCGCACCGACGGCGCCGCTCGGCAAAGCGAAGTGAAGAAGCTCGCCCTCGAAGCCACCGACGCGCAGCGCAAGCTGCTCTACGAGATCCTCCTCGGCCGCTCGCCGAGCCCGGTCGTCGTTCACCTCGCACATTCGCTGGCAGCGATTCGGGACGATGGTCTCGGGCCGTATCTCGAGGCCCGGCAGTTGATGAGCGCAAGTCGCTACGCGCTCGTGCTTCCGCTGCTCCAAGATGCGAAGCGACTCGGATTGCCGAGCCTTCGCCTCGATCAAGAGCTGAGCCGCCTGCTCGGCATCACGTTCTTCGCCCTCGCTGATTACGGCCAGTCCGCCGCGACTTGGAGGGCTCGCGCGGGCACCAGCCGCGCCGCCCAAGCTGAAGCGCAGCGCTGGCTCGAACGAATCGACTACGCGCAGACCCGGGCGGTCAGTCCCGCGTTGCCAGATCCATCGTCGGCTCCCCCAGCTGCGCCTTGATGTGCGCTGCAATGGAACAGTCGGCGGTGACGATGGGGTCACCAGCGGCTTTGGCGGGGTCGACCTTGGGTCCGATTTGACTGCGCACCGTGATCAAGCGGCCGCGGTTCTCCGTTCGGGAACGCAAGACGAGCTTGTCCTGCTCGAGGTCCCAAAGGAAGACGTCGACGGGGTCCCGTAGCCGGCTCTTGCCCTGCACCAACACAAGCAGGAAATAGTCGACGGGCACCCGCTTCTGGAGCGCTGGGAGCTCGCGTTCGATCGCTCGGGCGAGCTGCTCTTCGCGCACGGACAGCCGCTGCATGTCGTTGGTGTCGTGGATTCGCGCGAGCCATTTCGAGGTCAGGACTTCGGGCACCTCGGAGAGCGCCGAAAGCGGCGTCAGCTCCAGACCTAGGCACGGACCGATCGCGTCCTCCTGTTCGGTCTTGATCGCGGTCCGCAACGCACTCTCGGAAGCGAGCTCCGGCACGCGGACTTTCAGGTACACCACCTTCTCGTCATGAAGGGCGGAAAGTCGCACCTGAGCTTCCACCAAGCGGTTTGCGGCTCCAGATTTCGCCCCCAGCGCTTTCTCCTCGAGCTCTGCGCGAGTGGCCTCGAGCTCGTCGAGAACCGGGAGGACCCCCTCGGCGTGCATAGCCTGGATGCGGCTTCTGAGCTCGTCCGCCCGGACTTTCTGACGCCAGAAATACGCGCCCGCAATGAACGCAGCCAGCATGACCACGATACCGATACGCGCCCACGGGAGGCGTGGCCGGTATCGGTTGGTGCGAATGCCGTCGAACTCGGCAGGAGTGAGCTCTGACGGCTCCATGCGCTGAAGCTTACTGGAAGTTCGTTACTCGCGCTGGTTCACGGCAAAGCTGACGTTGCCGTAGCCCGCGGCGGCAGCCGAGAACATGACTTTCTTCACGACTCGGAAGTCGATGTTGCGGTCCGCCTGCACGATGACTTGGCCTGCGAACGGCTCCGAAGGATGAATCGTCTCCCACTTGCGCTTTTCCGCCTCGAGGCCCGCAATGAGCGGTTCGATGCGATCGACTTGTGCAGACTGCCCTTGCGTCTGTGTGTCGGCGACCCGATTGCCATCGAGCGTGATTACACGCTCGTCGACCGCGACGATCGGCGAGATTTCGATCTGCTCGGTGTTCTTGGCATCCGGCATCGTGATGGTCGGCTGCTGCGCGATCAGCTCGCCCGAAGCCGAGAAGGACATGAGCAGGAAGATCACGAGAACGATCAGGAAATCGATGAACGGAATCAGCGGGATCTGGTGGTCCACCGCCTTCCGGGCGTGGCCCGAGACGCGTTCGCGCACGAACTTCAGCGGGATGTGACGGAGCAGCTCTGGTTCTGGCCGTTTGATCGCCATGATTTCCCCCTACAGGAACGCAGCTCCGTCGGCCACCGACAGGGTGCTGAAGCCAGCCGCTGCCGCAATATCCATTGCACGAATGACGTCCTCGTACCGAACGCCGTCTTCGGGCGCGACGATCAAGTCGTCACGCTTGTCCCAAGCCTGCTTCCACTGCGCGAGCTTGGTTTCCAGCTCGTCGATGTCGAACTCTTTCTGGTCCGCCACGACGCGCTTGCTAATGTCGATGCTCTCCCCGGCCGACGACCCCAGCACGTAGCCGGAGTTCCGAACCTGCAGGATTAGCTTCACTTTTTCGTCCTCGGGCGGCGCGTCTTCCGTCGAAGCCTGGCCCGGGACTTGCTGATTGGCGTTCACCGCGGCGAGCTGGTTCCAAACCGCGGTGGCCAGCAAGAACATGACGCAGCAAAGGAGAAGGTCGATGAACGGAATCAGGGGGATCTCCTGATTGACCGCCTTCTTCCCGGAGTTTTCCCCGCCACTATCGATTGCAGCCATTTGGCCCCTTACTCCGCGGGAAGGTTCTGAAGATCGACCTTCGAGCGGTTGCCCACGACCAGGTTGAGAACCTGTACGGTGGCCGCGTTGATGTCGTCGATGATCCTCTGAGTCTTGCCGTTGAGAAGGCCCATCATCAGAAGCGCGAAGACCGCAGTGATCAGACCGAATGCGGTGCAGTTCATCGCTTCCTCGATGCCCTTGGCCAAGCCGGTCGCCTTGCTCGCCGCGTCGGCCTTGGCGACCTCACCAAACGCAGTGATGAGACCAACGACCGTTCCGAACAGGCCGCAGAGCATGCCGACGTTTGCGAGCAGGCCCAGGTACGGCGTGCGCCGTTCGATCAGCGGGAGCTCTTTGAGCGCAGCCTCATCCATGGCCGCTTGAACTTCGGCATCGGGGCGGTTCACTTTGAGCAAACCCTGCTTGACGATGCGTGCGAGCGGATTGTGCTCGGCGGAGCAAACCTTGATCGCTCCCGCCACGTCTCCGGCAGTGATGCACTTCTGCATCTTTGCGATGAACTCGTCCTTGTCGATCGACGCTTTGTAGAGATACATCGCGCGCTCGATCGTGAACCCGATTGCAAACACGAGACAAACGAGGATCAGCCACATCGCCCATCCGCCTGCTTCAAAATGGTATGCCAGTTTGGCCATCTTTTACTGCCTCCTGCGAACTTTACTTCGACAGTGTTATCCGGACCCCGAGTGAGTACGGTTCGATCCCCATCACTGTCTTCTGATTAAAACTCGCTGTTCCCCCCAGAACAGTAAGCAATTC
>CAMYJN010000174.1 GCA_947258625.1 uncultured Polyangiaceae bacterium
TCGGAGCAGAAGCGGGTATGGTTCGCAGCACCCTCGTCGCCGAACATCTCGGTCGCGGGCAAGGGTGCATGGTGGACGAACCGGTCGGGGGCGTTGAACAAAGCCTTCAACACGCGCGCGGTGGTGGCCGCTTCGATGGCCCGGTGGAAGTTGCTTCTGAGGTTTGCGGGAGTGAAGTGCACCTTGCCATCTGCGGAGTCGGCGCTCGGACACACCGTCGCGGCATTCGCGGCCCACATGCTCGAAGCTGAGCAACACGCAGCGAGGAGCTCGAAGTCGTGCTGTCGCGCGCTGCGGAGCACGTCTTCATCCCGCCCCGTGAAACCCAGTTGGCGCAGCGCGTCGAGCGCAGGCCGATCGTGAGGTGGCAGCACCCCCTGGGGCACGCCGAGATCGTGGAGAAGCTTCATCTTGCGCAACCCTTGCTTGGCCGCTGCTCTGGGATTCGACACGCCATGGATGTTGCGCTGCGAGGCGAGGTTGCCCACCGCAAGCCCGCTGTAGTTGTGCGTCGGGCCGACCAGGCCGTCGAAGTTGACCTCCCGTGCCTTCAAAGCGCCATCCCTGGCGGCAGTGTTTCGGGTAGGGCGAGTGCCTCCTGCTCGAGAGACGCAACGGGGTGCGCGCAGTAGTCCGCAGCATAGTACGCGCTTGGACGGTGGTTACCGCTTGCGCCGATGCCGCCAAACGGAGCGGCGCTACTGGCCCCGGTTAGCGGCCGGTTCCAGTTGACGACGCCGGCACGGACGTGGCGGACAAAGGCCTTCCATCGTGCCCGGTCGCCACCGATGAGGCCGGCGGCCAGTCCGAACCGCGTGGCATTAGCGCTCTCGAGGGCCTCATCGAAACCGTCGTAATAGATCAGCTGAAGCAAGGGGCCGAAGTGCTCCTCGTCGGGAAGGCTCCGCACGCCGGTCACGTCAATTAGTCCCGGAGACAGCAGGCCCGTGCCTTCTTTCAGCTTGCGCATCTGCGCGAGGGGCCGCCCGCCTAGGCTCACAATCCTTGCCTGCGCAGCCCGCAGGGCGTCGGCTGCGTCTTCAGAGATCACGGGGCCCATGAAAGGCGGCTCCGGATCGTCGAACGGGCCAACCCGCAGCTTGCCAATCGCATCGAGCAGTCGATCGACCAGCGCTTGGCCGGACGCGCCGCGGGGTACGAAGAGCCTTCGCGCACAGGTGCAGCGTTGTCCGGCCGTCACGTAGGCCGACTGAAGGATCGTGTAGATCGCAGCATC
The DNA here is from genome assembly GCA_947258625.1 of uncultured Polyangiaceae bacterium. GTDB lineage: Bacteria > Myxococcota_A > Polyangia > Polyangiales > Houyiibacteriaceae > SG8-38. The sequence continues at coordinate 1,238 of CAMYJN010000174.1, forward strand.
GATGTTGGTGATTGCATCCACGACGAGCGGGTTGTTTCCGCCCATTTCCAACGCGAGGATGATCTCGGGGCGCCCTGCGAAGTTGCGGTGCAGCGTGTGGCCCGTCGCTGCGCTGCCCGTGAACAACAAGCCATCTATCTGTGAGTGCTCGACGAGGGCGGCACCGGTCTCTCTAGTGCCCTGTACCAAGTTCACGGTGCCGGGAGGCAGGCCGGCTCGCTCCCAAAGCTTCATGACCTCGACCGCACACCAAGGGGTGTGCTCGCTCGGCTTGAAGACCACCGTATTGCCAGCCAGGAGGGCCGGTACGATGTGCCCATTGGGCAGGTGGCCAGGGAAGTTGTATGGCCCGAGCACTGCCAGCACGCCGTGCGGCCGATGCCGCACGATCGAGCGAACCGTGCCGAGGTCGCGCTCGACCGTTCCCGTCCGCTCGAGATGCGCCTGAATCGCAATCTCCACCTTGCTCACCATGGACGCCACTTCGGTGAGCGCTTCCCAGGTCGGTTTTCCCGTCTCGAGCGAAATCACGCGAGCGAGTTCATCGCGGTGGGCATCGACGCGCACGCCGAATTCTCGTAGGTGTTTCACGCGTTGCTCGAATGGCACGCGAGACCATCGTGCGAACGCATCACGGGCGGCGACCACAGCGCGAGCGACTTGCGCTTCGCTGGCCTCTCGGCCGGTCCAAACCGTGTTTCCGGTTGCAGGATCGATCGAGCACAGCTCAGAGCCGTCGCCCTCCACCCAAGCGCCATCGACAAAGAGCTGTGTCATGAATCCTCGTTACAACTCTAGCACCCGAACCGGCTCGCCATCCGAAATCCGCAACGCGCCAGCTGTTTCTCGATCGATGACGGCAGCGCCCGATCCGTCTAGGAGCACGGAGGAAAGGCAGCACCGAAAGTCCCGAACTCGCGTGTTGCTGACCAGACATCTGACGGCGCTGACTTCGACTGGTCGAAGACGCGCATGGAGGCGCTGACTCGTCCGCACCGCGCGGATGTCTTCGCGGCGGCACTCGACCGTCGGCCCCGCATCGAAGATGTCGATGTAGTTTTCGTAGCGAAAGCCTTCGTCCTCGAGCAATCGAAGCGCATGCCTGCTGTTCTCATGTGGCTGTCCAATGGCCTCCTGCGCATCCCGGGGCAGAAACAGGACGTAGATGGGATGCTTGGGCATCAGCTCGGCGATGAAGGACTTGTTGCCTGCACCCACCAGGTGGTCGGCTGTGGGGAAGTCCATGGCGAAGAAGTGTTGCCCTAGACCATCCCAAAACGGGGATCGCCCGTTGGTATGCGAGATGCCACGAATCTCGGCGATCACTTTGTCAGCAAAACGGTGTGAGAACTCCGCGATGAACAAGAGCCGGGACTTCGAGGCCAGTGTGCCCAGGCCCTTGCCGCGATGTCGCGGGCTCAGGAACAGCGAGGTGAGCTCCGTGCATCCGGTGTAGTCGTTCGAGAGGTAGAGCGCCGGAAGCTGGCGGTGGATTTCGAGTTCCGGCGAGGCATGCACCTCGGTGCCAACTCGATAGCTGTAGAACGCCTCGTGCAAGCCCACGGCAGCTCGAACGGCAGACATCCCGGCGATTTCGTTGCTCCTTAGTTTTTCCAGTACGAAGAAATACCGCTCGTCGCCGGGCTCGCGAACGTCGGTCGAGAAGGACGACAGGGATTGCTCGATCCTCCGCTCGAGGGTCTCGCGATCAATGGCCAAAGAGGTGATGCCCACTCGGACCTGCGAAATTAGGGCTTCGAGCGGCTCGAGGTCTCCGCCTCGTGCCGGTCGAATGACGAAGGGAGGACCCGAAGCCACCTCGTTACGACTCCACTTCGCCGATGAGCTCCACGGTGCTGGCCTGTGGGCCGGCCTCGCCTTCACCTTCAGCCAGCACGTACCGCACTAGGCTGCCGATGCGGAGGTCGTCGAAAGCCGCGTTGAGAACTGCATTGCGGTGAAAATACACCTCGACTTCGTCGGGCCCCTCGAGAAATCCGTAGTCTTCAGCGAGATAGTGTTTGGTGACCTGCGCGTGCCTCGGAGGCTCGTGGCGCTTGACCTTGCCCCGTTGCTTTCGTGCCAGGTCTTGCAGTTGGCGCCGAGCCGCATGGAACGCGTCACGAAGCGCAACGTAGATGTCCTCGTGAGCGTGATCCTTCGGCCCCTGGTGACTCACCACGACCTGGTGGCCTGGGACGGTGATGTCGATGCGTACGGCGTAGAGCCTACCGTGGTGCGAATGCCGGTGAGGTGCCTCGATCACCACGTCGCAATGGACGATCGGCTCGTAGAACTTCTCCAGCTTGGCGGCGTGCTCCTTCACCCACTTTTCCACGGCGTCGGAGGGTTCCATCTCTTTGAAGGTGAGTCGGACGGGTTGTTGCATGGATCTACTCTCCTGATGAGCTGAACACGCAAAGTCCGTGCCGCCTTTTCCTCGACGACTTCGCGAATTTCCCACTGACTCCTCCGGCAACCGGCGCAGATTCTGCGCCTCGGGTCGCGTGAAGCGTTGGTTCTGCGCTCTTGCCCCGTTAGCGATGAAGAGGGACAAGTAGCCGGCGACGCCTCGAGCGTTGCGGCGCGGTCATGCCTGTTCGTAATGCCGAAATCGCCGACCTGTTCGATCGAATGGCGACCCTGCTCGAGATCCAAGGGGCCAATCCATTCCGGGTGCGCGCCTATCGAAACGCTGCTCAGACGCTGCGGGGCTTGCCACGACGTGTCGCCGACATGCTCGCAGAGGAAGAGGACCTCTCGAGGCTGCCGGGTATTGGAAAGGATTTGGCCGGGAAGATCGCCGAGCTTGTCGATACGGGGCATTTCGTTGCGCTCGAAGAGTTGGAGAAGGAGGTGCCAGCGGGGCTCGTCGAACTGACGCGGCTGGCGGGATTAGGCCCAAAGCGCGTCAGGGTTCTGCACGAGGAACTGGGAATCCGTGACCTCACGGAGTTGGAACGCGCTGCTAGGAAGGGTCGCATTCGCGAGCTCGCAGGATTCGGAGTGAAGACGGAGCAACGAATTCTCCAGGCGCTACGCCGGCATGCGCCGGAAGAACGACGACACAAGCTGGCCGATGTCGAGGAGACAGCTAGCGATTACGTTGACCATCTTAGGGCCGTTGCCGGCGTGAAAGACGTCATCGTTGCCGGAAGCTACCGTCGCCGCAAGGAAACCGTCGGCGACTTGGACATCCTGGTCACCTGCAAGAAGGGCGCGCCCGTCATGAGAAGCTTTGTCGAGTACGATGAAGTAGACGAAGTCGTCTCACGCGGCACGACGCGGGCTACCGTCTTGTTGCGGTCGGGGCTTCAGGTAGACCTGAGGGTGGTGCCGCAGGTCTCGTACGGCGCAGCCTTGTACTACTTCACGGGCTCCAAGGCGCACAACGTCGCGGTCCGCGCGATCGCGGTGAAGAAGAAGTTGAAGATCAACGAATATGGGGTTTACAAGGGCGACCAGCGGGTTGCGGGTAAGACCGAAAGCGAGATTTTCAAGGCCGTGGGGCTTCGCTACATCGAACCCGAGCTGAGAGAGAACCGGGGGGAGATCGAAGCCGCAAAGAAGAACCGACTGCCGCACCTGGTTTGTGTCAGCGATATTCGTGGCGATCTGCACGCGCACAGCGATGCCACCGACGGGCATGATTCGCTACGAAAGATGGCCGGAGCGGCCAAGAAGCTCGGTTACTCGTACCTAGCGATCACCGACCATTCGAAGCGCGTCACCATCGCCCATGGAATGGACGAGAAGCGTCTCCGACGGCAACTCGATGCGATCGATCGTTTGAACGCAATGCTCCACGGGATTCGCGTCCTCAAGGGCGTCGAGGTGGACATCTTAGCCGATGGGACGCTCGACTTGAGCGACAGCGTCTTGAGGCACTTGGACCTCACCGTCGGTGCCATCCACAGTGGTTTCAACCTGAGTCGACACAAGCAATCGGAACGGATCATCCGTGCGATGGACAACCCATACTTCAACATCTTGGCTCATCCGACGGGGCGTCTGATCAACCAACGACCGGGCTACGAGATCGACATGGAAGGCGTCATGGAAGCAGCCCTCGAACGAGGCTGCTATCTCGAGCTGAACGCGCAGCCCGATCGCCTCGATCTCCAGGACGTCCATTGCCGCATGGCCAAGGACATGGGTCTCAAGCTCGCCATTTCCACGGACGCCCACAGGAAGAGCAACTTGGAGTACATGCGCTTTGGCGTGGACCAGGGTCGCCGGGGATGGCTCGAGCCCGAGGACGTCCTCAACACTCGACCATGGCGGGAGCTCAAGAGACTGCTGGCGAGACGCTAAGCTCTCGGCGCAAAAAATGCGCGACTGCGCGCAACCAGCGGGGGGTCGTCGATGGGTTGGGAGCTCACGACAGCGGTTTGCGATTGCGTTTTCGACATTGCGACTCTGCGAATCTCCAGATTAACATCATGGCCCGATTCTTGCTCTCCGTGCCTTTGCTTCGCGTCTGGCAGGGCAGGAGTTTGGCGGAAAGACATGGACACCAGTAAGCAGCGTCGTCGCATGGTGGAACGTCACGTGGAGGCGCGTGGTGTTCATGACTCCGCGGTGCTCGACGCTATGCGTGCCGTGCCGCGCGAAGCATTCCTTCCCGACCAGCTAGAGGAGTTCGCCTACGATGATACGCCGCTGCCCATCGAAGAAGGGCAGACGATATCCCAGCCTTTCATCGTCGCGGCGA
>CAMYJN010000175.1 GCA_947258625.1 uncultured Polyangiaceae bacterium
TACGGGGCGGACCATGCCTGCGTCTGCAGTACGGCTCGCAAGATGGCCGGCGACCACCTCGAGTGTGCCCGGCGCCGAGGCTCGAACGGCACCGACTTCGGGCTCGACCACAGCGCAGTGGGCGGCTGTCGCAACGACGAGGGGTGAAATCAGCGCGCCGGAGCAGAAGCCCACACTCGCACCCGCGTGCCGGATTTCGACCGTGGCGAAGATCTGCTGGTCGGTGGCAGCCCAACCTCCGACCACGTTCGCGCTGATTTCGCCGATCTCTTGATCCCAGTCGGCTGTGTTGGGCACCTCGCCACAGCCAAGGGTTATGCCCAAAAGGGTTACAACTAGGGCTTTGTATGCCTGTGCATGAAGCATCTGGAAAGGTAGGTAGGTGTATCATGGGAGCTTCAGCGTTCCTAGAGTGAACAGATGTCGGCTGCTCGCGATCTGACCATTGTGTGAGCTGCCGAACGATTGCCCCATGCGGAAAACTTGGTGGGGATTTCGCGGGAGACGAGAGTCGTTCTCGTGGAAGGCATGAACCGTCGAGCGCGACGCAAAGAGGAAACCCTGCGTCGAATCGAAGATGCGGGGTGGAGGCTGTTCACGAGCCGGGGCTTCGAGGCGACGTCGACCAGGGCGATCGCCGAGGCTGCCGACATCGCCGCGGGAACGCTGTTCAATTACTTCCCTGAGAAACGAAGCCTCTTGATCCATTTGATGCAAGGTCAGATCGACAGGGCGCTGCACGAAGCGTTCGCGACGATGACGGAGTCGACGCTGGAGCAGGAGCTGACATACGTGTTCTCGGCGTTGAACCGCTGCTACGCGAAAGAACGGCGCTTGAGCCGCGTGTTCATCAAGGAGCTACTTTTCACCGATGGTCAGCGACGTGCCGAGTCTGCGGAATGGACCTTCAATCTCGTGAAGCGAGTTGCAAACATGGTGAAGAGCGCACAACGACGTGGAGAGCTCGACGCGTCGATCGAGCCGATGGCCGCTGCACAGCAGGTTTTCAGCATCCACTATTTCGGTCTGGTGACCTGGTTGGGGGGCACCCTTCCATCGCAAGCCGCACAGGAAGAGCAGTTCACGGCATCGCTACGCCTGCTTCTGCGCGGCTTGCGCCGAAGCGCGGCTTAGCCGGTCGTTGACGTCGAGAACGGCCGCCGCGATTTCCTCCGGCACCTCTTCCTGTAAGAAGTGGCCCGCCTGCGTTTCGGTCACCGGAGGGTCACCCAGGAGCGCTCTGGTGCGCTTCAACGCACGGGCGAGAATAGGATCGCGCCGACCCCAGACCATTGCCTTCGGGCCATCGAAGCTGGCGGCCAGAGCGGCACACTCTTCGAGGGCGGGTATCGACGGATGGCCCATGCGATCGACCGCCATGCGCGCCGTCGCCAAAGGGGCCACTCGATCGGCAATGTTTCGAAATGGGTAGCGATAGGCGCGCGCCACTTCACCGCGGATGCTCGACTTGTCTCCTTGCGCCAGGTGCAAAGCGGCCTGGGGCAAAGGCAACACGCGAAATACAAAATCGCTGACGAGCGGAAGATGCGAGAAGCGGTGGAACGCGGTTGGCTTGAAGCCCGGTGCCGGCGCATCGAGGACCGTGTTGAGCACGACCATCCCGCCGAGGCGATCTTGGCGGGTGGTGAATGGATGCGTCCCCAGCGCTCCGCCCCAATCTTGGCAAACGAGAATCACTTCGTGGAGGTCGAGTTGGTCGATGAGCGAGCCGAGCCACCTGCTGTGGTTACGGATGGTGTGACGGGCGAAGTCGCGGGGCTTGTCGCTGAACCCGAAGCCGATCAGGTCGGGCATGATCAAGCGAAGCCCCTGTCCCTGCAGGCACATCGCGACCTTGCGATAGAGGAAGCCCCAGGTGGGGTTGCCGTGCACCATCAGCACCGGCCTTCCCCGGCCCGTCTCCATCACATGCATATGCAGCCCGTCGCCCACGGCAACGCGGTATCGAGTGAACGGAACTTCCTTGGCGATCCACGGAGGAAGCTCGGGCGCCGGCAACTGCTCCACGAACCAGAGAGTACCCCGTCGAGCCCCCCCCGAAAAGCGCAACGCTCCCCGGCAACCGTAGACGACAGAATCGGAAAACGCCTCGCGAGGGGCGTACCGGGGCGCCGGCGAACACGACGCGGGGGTGCGACGGACGGGGCGCCTTGCAAAGGTGGCCGGAGGGGCTGGGGGCCTGAGGCCACGCAAGCCGCCCCTCGGAGCTCGCGCCAATCGGGGCGGCCTGCTGTCTTGCCGATTGTCACTCACACGCCGCCGAACCCCCACATCGCGTTCTCCGACGCCCCTCCACACGGAGACACGAACAACAACGTTCCCAAACGGCAGGCGGCAGCGCGAGCCCGCAGGGCGAAGCCCGGCGCGAAGCGCCGGCAAGGCAGAGCAAAGCGAATGCCGCGCCAGGGAGGATTACGGGTGGGGGTGGGCGGGGCGGTGTCAACGAGCCATACGAGGCGACCTACCGAAGACCCGCCCCCCAAACACCCGCGGCAGCGCGAGCCGCTCGAAGCCGCCCCGTCCGCAGAACTCCCGCGTCGGGGTTTTTTCCGCGCCCCGCTCGACGCGCCTAGTCTGTGGCTTGGGATCGCCATTTGCGTAGGATGAATACGCTGATTGCGGCGATCACGACTGCGGCGATGATGATGAGGGGCCAGAGTTGGTCCCAGGGCCAGGTCGCGACAGGGTGCTCTTCGATCCATTTCGCGACGCGGATGCCGATTAGCGTCGTCATCAAGGTGAATGGCGCGACGCCCAAAACGGTCGCCGCTAGAAACGGAAAGAAGGCGACCCGCGAGACGCCCAATGCCCACTGTACGGTGGGCGTCGTGTAGAAGATCAGGCGTAGCAGGAACACCGTTCGGAATCCGTGCGTTTGGAGGCGTTCGTCGAATCGGCGAATGCGTGAAGGGAGGCGTTGCTGAATCCAATCGCGGGCGACGAATCGAGCGACGAGAAAAGAAAACAGACCGGTACCCACCGTTCCTGCCCAGTTGAGCAGGAACGCCTCGGTAGGACTCCAGATGAGCGGCGCACTGAGAAGGAAGACCAGCCCGTTCACACCGAATGGCTGTAAACACGCGTACGCCGCGATGAAGAACACGCCACCCCAGTGCCCGGCATTCCGAAACCACTCCCGCATCGTTGCCGGGTCGAGCTCTTGGTACGCGCCGCTCGCGTAGATCCAGGCGACCGCTCCAGCGAGCAGCGCGGCGAAGGCGACCTTCAGTAGGCTTCCCCGATCCACGCGGGGAAGCCTAGCTCAGGACTAGCGAACAACTCTAGACATCCGGAATTCAGCCGGTTAGAAATGCGCAGTAGACAGGAGGAAGCCTGTGCAGGAAGCAGTCAAGCCCGGTTTGCCGGCCGCCACGACTAGGCGACGTCCGGCGGTCAACGCCGGGGAAACAGCGCGCGAGTTTGGGGGTACCTTCGGGGCCGCCTTCATCATGACGCTCTCGCACGCCTTGATGCTCTACCTATGGATCGCCTGGCGCTTCTACGACGGAGCCGTGTTCTATCCGGCCTCGCTCTCCGATCTGGGTCCGTTCTTCGGAGGGATTTGGGAGCAGATCGTGACCTACGCCTCACCGACTTGGAGCACGTTCGCGATCTATGGGACGTTCCTGGTCGTGGAAGGATTGATGGCCGCGTACTTGCCGGGCTTGGAGATCAAGGGGCTGCCGATCCCGTCGCGCAACGGCCAGCGTTTGGTCTACCGCTGTAACGGCATCACCGCCTGGTACCTCACGCTGATTGCGGTCGCGATTCTGCACTTCAGTGGAGTCTTCCCTTTGGAAACGATCTACGAGCAGTTTGGCGCATTCATGATCACTGCGATGATCAGCGCGAACGTCGTTGCGATCCTCGTCTACTTCGGCGCCAAGGCGACAGGCAACGCGGAGCGGATGTCGGGGAGCTTCCTCTACGACTTCTTCATGGGGGCTTGGCTCAATCCTCGGATCGGCCCATTGGACCTCAAGATGTGGGCGGAGGTCCGAGTGTCTTGGCTGACCCTCTTCTTGCTGACGGCCAGCGGCGCCGCGCACCAATATGCAACGTACGGCACGGTGAGCACGCCGATGATTTTCATGCTGGTGGCCCATTTCCTCTACACCAACGCTTGCATGAAGGGCGAGGAGTGCATCCCGACGACCTGGGACGTCTTCTATGAGAAGTGGGGTTGGATGCTCGTCTTCTGGAACCTGGCCGGCGTACCGTTCGTATACTGTTTCAGCTCGATGTACATCGCATCGCGACCGCCGTTCGAACACTCGGTCCCCTTTACCGTCTTCTGTTTCGTGCTGCTATTCGGCGCGTACTACGTCTGGGACACGGCGCAGAGCCAGCGAAACCGCTTTCGTATGCAGCTCAACGGGTCGTACGTGAAACGCAAGGCGTTCCCGCAACTTCCCTGGGGCACTCTCGACAATCCACGCTACTTGGATACCGACGCCGGGTCCAAACTGCTCGTCGACGGCTGGTGGCGATACGCCCGAAAGATCCACTACACCGCGGACATTCTGATGGCGTTATCCTGGGGCCTGATTTGCGGCTTCGACCACTTCTTACCGTATCTCTACGTGACCTTCTTCGTGATCATGATTGTGCACCGCGCGCGACGGGACATCAGTCGGTGCAGAAAGAAGTACGGCGCCCACTGGGATCGCTACTGTGAAGAAGTCCCCTACTTATTCATCCCGTACGTGTTCTGAACGCTGGGCGCGAACCACCGGGCTTTAGAATAGGTATGCGAGGTTGAGCTCCAGCTGGTGGTAACTGGTTCTGTAAGACGTCTTCGTCGCGCTGTTGAGGCTGATCGCGGCCGCTGCTTAGGAAATGCCGAGGAGCGCGGCCCCGTAGGCGCCCATCAGTTGCGGCTCCGCGGGGAGGACCACGTCCTCGACGGTCGCTTCGGCGATCATCTCGCGGACCGCTTCGTTTTTCCCAACGCCGCCGGAAAGCATGAGGGGCGCGACGATACCGACGCTTCGAACCATGGAAACCACTCGGCCTACCAAGGAGCGGTGAAGGCCGCGAAGGATCGAGTCGGGCTCGGCTCCACGGGCGATCAAGGAGATGATCTCGGATTCGGCGAAAACGGTGCATGTGGAGCTGATCGGCTCTTCGCGCGCGGTGGACAGCGCTCGGACACCGAGCTCCGCCTCGCAGAACTTGGGGTCGTAGATAATGCGATCGACGACTTCGAGACGGCTGGGGAGCGAGAGCGTTTTGGCTTCAGACACGGGAGGAAGTGTGCCCAAATTCCCCGCATCCCGTCGACCCAATCCGCGCGGTCGGAACCAAAAAGACGGGAAACCGGGGTGCGAAGGGCGGCTGGGCCGCAAACCCGGACTCCATCGCGCGTCCCCGGGGCGCAAATGTTTCGCTTTCGAGCTTGCAACGCTCAGGTGTAGATTCATCTTTCGGCGCCCTCCCCCGCCACCCGTCGGCGGATATCCGGGCGCGGAAAGGAAAACCATGACTCAGATGGTTGGAGGTGAGGTGCTAGCCCGAATGTTGGCAGCCGAGGGTGTCGAGGTCGTGTTCGGCATCGTCGACGGCACCTACATGGGTTTCTTTGCGAGCTTCGAGAAGCACGGCATCCGGTTGGTGTCGCCACGGCACGAAACCAGCGCGGCGCACATGGCCGGGGCCTACGCACGGCTGACAGGCAAGCTCGGCGTTTGTATGGCTTCCAACGGGCCCGGCGTTGCAAATATTTTGCCCGGAGTCGCCGTAGAGAACGGCGAGGGCAACCGCGTACTGCTCATCACCTCGAGCCGGCGCACGCCAATCGCATATCCCGATCGCGGAGGCACATACCAGTACTTCAACCAAACCGGGGTTACCCGTGCGATGTCCAAGTGGAGTGGCGCGGTTCCGTCGTTCGATCGTCTTCCCGAGTTTT
>CAMYJN010000176.1 GCA_947258625.1 uncultured Polyangiaceae bacterium
GACCGGCGAGGCCGACCCGCTCGAGCGCTTCCGCGACCCGCGATCGAATAAGCCGTTTGGGCATCGAGACGATCTCCAGGGCGACCGCGACGTTTTCGAACACCGTCCAGTGGTCGATGATCCGAAAGTCCTGAAAGACAACGCCCAGATTTCGTCGCAGGAATGGGATCGACTTGTCGGTCAGTCTGCAAATGTCTCGACCGCAGAAGAGAACCCGTCCCTCGTCCACCGTGAGCTCTCTGTACACGAGCTTCAACAGCGTGCTCTTGCCGGCGCCGCTGGGTCCTGTGATGAATACGAACTCCCCACGCTCGACCTTGAGATCGACACCGCGCAGTGTCGGCTGGTCAGGCCTGAAAAACTTGTAGACGTCTTCCAACACCAGAATCGGCTTCGACAGCTGGGGTTGACTCGCGCGTGCGCCCGCCCGAAAAAACGGAAACGGCCGAACAACCTTGGTTTCCTGCATAGAGTCCCGCTAACCCGTTCAGCGTCCCCTGGGCAAGAAATCGGCCAAGAATCCGCGGTTGCCGAGGGCGCCGGTCCGACTAGAGTGCCTTCGGCATGAGCGAGCGGGCGGTCTTGTACGAGGCGGCGGACCGGATTGGGCTGATCACGTTGAATCGCCCCGATCAGCGGAACGCCATGACTCCGGAGCTCTTGGACTCGTTTTCCGACGCCGTCGGCGAAGCGCTGGCCGACCGAGAGATCCGCTGCCTGGTCATCACCGGCAAGGGCCGTTGCTTCAGCGCGGGGGCCGATCTTCGGTCCTCCCTTCAGCGGAGCGATCTCGGCAAACCGTCTAAGGAAGCCTCGTTCGCCATGTACGATCCCTTTTTGCGGGTGCTGGACCTGGAGGTTCCCGTGATTGCCGCCATGAACGGACACACGGTCGGCGGCGGTTTCGGGCTCACCCTGCTGGCCGATATCCGAGTGGCGAACGTCGAGGCAAAATACGGTGTGAATTTCGCGCGCTTGGGTATCCATTCTGGACTCGGCATCAGTTACGTGCTTCCCCGGCTGGTCGGTCTCGCGCACGCATCCGAGCTTCTTTTCACCGGCAAGCTGATCCGGGGAGCCGAGGCGCTTCAGATCGGCCTCGTGACGCACGCGGTGCGGCCAGATGAAGTGCTGCCCCATGCGATGGGGCTGGCGCGTGCGATCGCGGGCTCGGCGCCGATGGCCGTCCAGCAGATGAAGGGCTCGATTCGCCGTGGGCTTGGCTGGGAGATCCGCGACGCGGCGCTCGAAGAGGCCGGCCTGCAGGCGGCAAGCCTCGACACCGAGGATGCCAGCGAAGGCATCGCCGCGATCTTGCAGAAGCGTGAACCCGAGTTTACGGGTCGATAGAGCCATGCTGGCAATCCCTCAATTACCGATACCCCTCGACGCCGTACCCGAACGGCTCCGCCGCTTTGCGGATCCGAAGGCACCCGCAGCCGCGAAGATGATGGCGGCCCGGGGTATGGTCCCGGTCAAAGGCGGCGACCTCGTGATGCTGCTTGCACAGCTCAGCGCCGACACGGACCCCACGGTCTCTAAATCGGCTGGTGAAACATTCGAGGGCCTACCCGAGAACGTGCTTCATCCCGCCTGCCAGGAAGACCTCCATCCCGCGGTCTTTCACGAGATCGCGATTCGATTCTCGAGCGATGAAGAGGTTTTGGCGCGCTTGGTTTCGAACCATTCGGTCGCCGACGCCACCATCGCGAAGATCTCGGCGCACTGCCCCGAGCGCATCACGGAGATCATTTCGGTGAACCAGCAGCGGCTCCTGGGCGCGCCCGCGATCATCGAAGCCCTCTACAAAAACCGCAACACCCGAATGTCCACAGCCGACCGGCTCATCGAGCTGGCTGCGCGCCGTGGGGTCGAGCTGACCGGCATTCCGATGTTCGAAGAGCTGAAGAAGGCGATCCAGGGCCAACTGATCCCCGAGCCAAGCGAGACACCGCTGCCGTCGGATCAACTCTTTTCGAGCGCGCTGGCGGAGGATGACGAACAAGACGCGGTCGATCGCGACAAGTTCGACGGAACCGAGGAAACCAAGGAGGAGTTCATTCCGCTTCAGTCCAAGCTTCGTGGCATGAGCGTAGGCGAGAAAATCCGAATGGCGCTTCTCGGCAATGCCGCCGCGCGCTCAATCCTGGTAAGGGACCCCAATCGGGTCGTTTCGATGGCCGCCATTGCTTCTCCTGCGATGGGCGAGAGCGAGGCGAAAAACGCCGCACAGAGCCGCGAGGTCTCGGAGGACGTGCTTCGTTTCATCGGCCGGAAGCGCGAGTGGCTGAAGAGCTACGAAATCAAGCGCCACCTCTGCAACAACCCGAAGACGCCCATCGCGATTTCGATGACCTTTCTAAACCATCTTCGTCGAAACGACCTTCAGGCTTTGTCGCGGAGCCGGGGGATTCCGGGGCCGCTCAAGCAAGCCGCCAAGCGAAGGTCCAAGCAGTTCCAGTGAGTCATGAGCTTCCTCAAGAAATTGTTTTCCGCCGACCCTGAGGCAATGGAGAAGAAAGCCGACGCGCTTTTCGCCGCCGGCGACTACGGCCCAGCCAAGCTAGCGTACGACAAGGCACTGGCCGCGTCGCCCGAGAGCGCGGGGGAGGCGCTCACCAAGAAGGCTCGACTCTGCACCGATGGGATTGCTCGGCAACGAATCAAAGAAGCGCAGGCGTATCTCGAGCGGGGCTCGATCGAGTTGGCCGAGCAGGAGCTCGAAGGCGCGTTGGAGGTCGTGAGCGACGCGTCGCTTCGAGAGCAGGCCCAGGCCTTGCTCGATGGGCTCGAGGCGAAACAGGCGCAAGAGCAGGCCGCACCACCCGAGGTGACCGACGAAGAGCGAATCGCATTGCTCATGGGTCAGTGGGAGGAAGCGCAAGCCGACGAGTACGAAGGCTATGGCGATGTGTTTCTCGAAGCGCTCCTTGCCATGCAGAGAGAAGAGTTTGACGAGGCGCGGGTCCGACTGGACGCACTGGTCGCGCAGGCGCCGGACCCGAGATATCTATGGCTCGAGGTCGGGCGCGCGCGGCTCTTGAGCGAGGATGTCCAGGGCGGCAAAGCGGCCTTGCAGAGCTTTCTAGACGCCTTGCCCGACGACGAAGGAGGCGAGACGAAGCTGGCTGCGAACCTCGGCCTCGCCCGGCTCGCAGACGAAGCCGAGCACTTCGAAGAGGCGATGGGCTACTTCGAGGGCGCGGTGCATGCCCTGCCGGAGGACTACCGCCCCTACCTCGCCATGGGGGCGTTCCTCCGGGGCAAGGGTCACGGCCAAGAGGCCCTCGACGTACTGCAGACTTCGCTCGAGCTGAGCAAAACCTCCGGGACGGACTGGCGGCTGCTCGAGGAGCTCGGGCTCGCTTCGAAGCTCGCCGGCAAACCTGAAGACGCCCAGAGCTTCCTCAATCAAGTCATCGAGTTCTTTACACAACATCAGATCACAGACTTCCCTCCAACCACGGCGACGACCCTGGCCAAGCTCTGCGAAGACGACGGCCGATTGGATCGTGCGGCGGACCTGTACCGCGCGTTGAGCCAAGGCAGCGACCGCGATAAGCACGTGCTCTATCACTACGAAGCGGGACGGCTTCTCCAAGCGCTGGGTCTCGACGAGGAGGCCCGGCGGATGCTCACGCGCGCGGAGGCTCTCCTCGGCGAAGACGACCGCGAACTTGCCGACAAAGTGGCCGCACTCCTGAAGGCCTAGGGGCTAGTCGTACGATTTTACGACCCTTTTGGGGTCGATGACGCATTCTAAATCGGTGCTATCTTTATCGGGCGTAGCGGCGCGGACCGGGAATCGACCTGGCCGCGACCAAAGCGAAACAAATCGATGAACCGAGGACACGCCCCCGACGAGCGGCCCGTGACGGTGCCCCGGCTTCGGAAAATGAAGCGCGAGGGCAGGCGGATCACCATGGTGACCGCGTACGACGCTACCTTTGCGCGCATGTTCGACGATGCCGGCGTCGACGTCCTACTCGTGGGCGACTCGCTTGGAATGGTCGTGCAGGGCCTGGACTCAACGCTTCCGGTGACCGTCGACGAGGTGATCTACCACTGCCGAGCGGTGGCACGCGGCACGCAGCGGGCGCACATCGTCGGAGACATGCCCTTCCTCAGCTGGCAGCTGAGCTCCGAGCAAGCGCTTCGGAACGCGGGTCGCTTCTTGTCCGAGGGAGGCGCCCAGGCCGTCAAGCTCGAAGGCGGCGTGGATGCTGCACCCACGATCGCGCGTATCGTTCAGGCGGGCATCCCGGTCATGGCTCATGTGGGCCTCACGCCCCAGAGCGTGCACGCGATGGGCGGATTTCGAGTGCAAGGCAAGACCGAAGAGACCGCCGCCCGGGTCTTGGCCGACGCGAAAGCAGTCGCGCAGGCGGGCGCGTACAGTCTGGTGCTCGAGGGCATTCCCAGCGACCTTGCTCAGCAAATCACCGAAGCGGTCGAGATCCCAACGATCGGGATCGGCGCAGGTCCTCATTGCGATGGGCAAGTCTTGGTCTGCTACGACCTGCTCGGCCTGACGCCCGATCTGAAGCCGAAGTTCGTGAAGCGATATGCGGAGTTCTTCGAAGAAGGCCTGGCCGCTGCGCGTCGCTATTGTGACGAGGTACGCGACGGTGTCTTCCCGAGCGAGGAGTACAGCTTCGGCAACGTGAAGAAAGATGAAGCGCCCGCGTCCGGGCTCAGCCTGGTGCAGCGCGGTCGTCCCGTCTACGGGCCCAAGGGATGAGCAAAGTCTTGCGCAGGCCTGCCGAGTTCCGGCAGGCCTGCGAAGATGCGCGTGCGGCTCAGCGACGTGTCGGACTGGTGCCGACGATGGGCGCACTGCATCGCGGACATTTCTCGTTGATCGATGAAGCCAGGGCGCACGCTGACTTCATCGTAGTCACGATTTTCGTCAATCCTTTCCAGTTCGCACCGGAAGAAGACCTCGAACGCTATCCGCGAACCTTCGAGAGCGACCTTGCTGGCTGCCATGAACGAGGCGTCGATCTGGTCTTCGCCCCCGAGCCCAACGCGATGTATCCGACAGGGTTTCAAACCGAGGTCTCGGTCAAAGAGCTCGGAAAGCCGCTCGAAGGTGGATTTCGCCCCTTGCATTTCGACGGCGTGACCACCGTCGTGACCAAGCTGTTCAATCTCACCGGTCGCTGTACCGCGCTGTTTGGCCGCAAGGACTACCAGCAGTGGAAAATCCTCTCGCGGATGGCGCTGGATCTCGACATGCCGATCGAGCTGGTCGGCTGCCCGATCATTCGTGAGGCCGATGGGCTCGCCCTCTCCTCTCGCAACCGTTATCTCAGTACCTCGGAACGCCAGCGCGCGCTCGGCATCGTCTCGGGGCTTCGTGACGCGTTCGATGCGTGGCAACACGGCGAACGGGACCCGGATGCGCTCCGTTCACTGGCAGAGGAATCGGTTCGCCCGGCCTTCGATCACGTGGACTACGTCACCGCCGCCGATCCTGAAACTCTCGGGGCGTCGCCGCCCTCCCCTAGGCGCCTGTTGATCGCGGTGGCGGCGCAGCTCGGATCGACCCGCCTGATTGACAATGTGGTGCTGGGCGAAGATCCGCGCCCTTAGTTCGCCGCGATTATGACTCGGACGACCGGTTCGCGTATGCTTGAACCATGAGTCGACCCCCCACGCCCAAGCTCAACTCGGAACACCTGGCCGACATCGGTCTCTTCGGGGGCCTGAGCAAGGAGACGCTCGAGATCCTGGCCTCGTCACTTCCGACGACGCGAGTCGAGGCAGGTCAGATCGTGGTGGAAGAGGGCGACATGTCGACGCAGATGTTCGTCGTCATCGCCGGCGAGCTCGAGGTCATCAAGAAGGGCGAGTCCGGTGGTGACGTTCGAGTGGCAGTCCTCGGCCCCAGTGACTGGTTTGGCGAAATGTCG
>CAMYJN010000177.1 GCA_947258625.1 uncultured Polyangiaceae bacterium
GCGCTTACCCGAGCTGAGGTTCAGGCTCAGCTGGAGGCAATGCGCATCGCCGCCGAAGCACCCGCGCCGGCAACCACGCCGACGGCCACCGCCACGATGAGTGCGACCATAGGGGTCATCAGGTCGAGTCCATCGAGAATGAGCCCGGTCATGCCAAAAAACGAGACGAAGAAGGTCCAAAACCGGCGCGATCGCACGGTTCGCGCGAAATAGTCGCCGCCCGCCACGCCGTCGAGCTGCCCGAACTGACTTGCACGCGTCGTGTCGTCGTGCGCTCGGGTCTGGTCGTCGGCGTCGATACGTTTCTCGCCGAGGAAAAGCGAGGCGGCGAGCAGCACGGCTCCGAGCACGAGCGACAGGACATAGAGATTGATCAGCATCTGGAGCTTCCTCCCATCAACAGGCCTGCACGCCGCTTGCGCCCCAAGAGACGTCGATAGGATGCAACCCTTCGTCGTTGCAGGCCAGCTCAAAACGCTCAGCGGCCGTCAGCTCGACGAAGAACGCGACCGCCACGTCCCCACCGCCTGCGCCGCATGGCTTGGCACTCCCCGAAAACCGGGCGGCAAGCTCCGCGGCGCGCTCGAGGCGCTCTTCGAGGATCGGCGCCCCAGCTGCGTCTCCCAGCACTTTCATGGCCGCGCAGTACGCGGCGGCCTCTGCAACCACGCCCGGCGCGTTCCCAGTATCGAAGGCGGAAGCAAAACGCGCAGAAAGCTCGACCAGCCGCTCCATGCAAGCGCAGTACCGACTCGGGTCTTTGCGCCGAAGCTCTTTCACCTTCTTTATGAGCTCGCTCGTCCGCGCGGCTTGACCCGTCCAGATCAAGCGGATGTGCAGCTCGTCCGGGACCTCGAGTCTGCGCGTGTCCACCCGTTCGTCGTTGCGCTCGAAGCGGAGAAAACCTCCAAAGGTCGAGGCTGCAACGTCCACGCCGCTGCCCTGCGGAGCGATGGACGCATGGCCTTCGAGTGCGCAGGCGAACAGTCGCTGCCGCGTGCTTCGATCCTCGAGGTCGTGTCCGTGGGAGGCGAATACGGCGCCGGCCGCTGCGGCGGCGGCGGCAGCGGAGGAGCCGAGGCCGAGCTTGATGCGATTCTGACGCAGCTCGCTCGCGTCCACGCGCAGCGAGCGACCTGCAGGTCCGACCTCCGCCTGAGCCCGCCGAAGCGTCGCCTCGACCTCTAGGGACATCGCGATGCGCTCGTCGGTCCAAGTGACCCGCACGCGCCGATCGACCGCCGCGACGACCGCCGGCGCGCCTTCGAGCACCGCGTACTCCCCACAAAGAAGCGCTTTGCCTGGCGCGCTGGCGCCCGTCGTCGTCACCGATGCACCTCGATATCGGGCCCTGGTTTGGCGACCCAAGTTCGTGTCACGCCCTGGGTTCGGTCGAGTGCCTGGCGAATACGGCTCGCATCACCGACTCCGCAAAGCGCCTTCACATGTGGCCCGGCGTCCATCGTCGCCCAAACCGAAACACCGCGCTCCCGAAGCCCGCGCACGGTGGCGAGGGCGGACAGGGTCGCGGGTGCCCAGTAGAAGATCGGGGGTGCGGACGTGATCGCGCAGCAATGAAAGGCAAGCGTGCTCTGCTCCATCGCCTCGCCAAGCGTGTCGAGGTCGCGCTCTTTGATCGCGCGTTTGATTTTGCGCGACCATTTAGGCGCTTGGTCGAGCCAGGCCTCATAGTACGGAGAGGTCTTTCGCGAGCGCTCCATCCCTTCGGTGGAGCCTACCTTTTTCTTTCCGGGATCGGTCAACGCAACGACTAACCTGACATTCCAATGCCCGGGAGGCGCAATCGGCCTGGCTGCGAGCTCGGCATCGCCTCGGCTGCCGGCAGGCAGCTCGACGAAGCCGCCGTAGATCGAACGAGCTGCCGACGCACTCGAAGCCCGAGCCAAAGCGCTCAGCCGACGCGCATTGAATCGGATTCCAGCCGCCGCTGAGGCCGAGGCTGCAAGCGCGGCGAAGCCGGAGGCGCTCGACGCGAGGCCGGCGGCCGTCGGGAAGTGATTGTGGCTGCTGACCTGCGCCCTCAGCCGTAGCCGCGCCTCCCGGCGAACTCGGTCGAGCATCGCTACGACCCGGTCGGCCTCGGCCTCCGTCGCACGCCTTCCATCGAGCCTCACCAGGTCCGAGGAAAGCGAAGGATCGAAGCGAACGCGCGTTTCGGTCACGAGCTGGTCGAGCGTGAGCGAGATGCTCGGCACCGCCGGGATGTTTCGCTTCACGTCGGCTTTCCCCCAGTACTTGGCGAGCGCAATGTTCGCGCAGGCGCGCGCGCTTGCTTCCATGGTTGGCCCGCTCACGTGCTCACCTCCGCCACGAACGAGTCTGGCCCGAGCACCTCGCAAAGGCGCAGCGCTTGGTCCTGCTTCGGCGCCAGCGCGAACATGCAGCCGCCGCCGCCAGCCCCCGTCATCTTCGCGCCAAGGGCCCCCGCCGCTCTCGCGGCCCGGCACATTTCATCGAGCTTGCTCGTGCAGAGCATCAGGGAGCTGAGGATCGTGTGATTCAAATCGAGCAGCTGCCCAAGCGCGATGTGATCACCGGCCTCGATTGCGAGCTTCGCATTGCGCACGAGCACCTCGATCGCCTCGAAAGCCTTGTTCACGCGCTTGGGGTCGTCCTCGAGCTGCCGCGCCACCGACGCGACCATCTCTTTGGTGCTCGAGGACTCGCCGCTGTATCCGATCACCAAGTGAAGCGGCTTGTTCGACCGCAGCGGCTGCAGCGGCTCTCCTTTGCGATAGAGCGCTACCCCTCCGATCGCCGACATTGCGTTGTCGATCCCCGATGGATTCCCGTGGAAGATCCTCTCCCAGACGAGTGCCGCCTCTCCCAACTCCGTTCGAGACCGCTTGATGCTCAGCGCTTCATCGATCGCGTCGAGCACAGCCACCCCGATCGCCGCGGAACAGCCGAGCCCGGCTCCGGCAGGAAGCTCGACCTGCGCGCTCACCTCGAGCACGGGACGCTCGGGGTAGAGCGCTAGTGCTGCCGCAAAGGCGCGCTCCAGAGGCTCGCTTCCAGAGGGGTCCGGCTCGAGCGCCAAGGCCCAGGGCGAGAGCCGTAAGATGTTGCGCTCGCCTGCGGTTGCCATGGCGGTGACGCCCCGCTCGATGCCCACCGCGATCGCCGGACAAGCATGAACGACGGCATGCTCGCCGAGCAGGATGACCTTGCCTCTCCCGAAGCCCATCAGCTCCCCCGGTCGGTGAGCTGTCGCGTGACTTCTCCCAGAATTTGCTTGCCTCGTTCGTCAAATGGGCTGGCGGCGAGCGCGCTCCGGGCTTCGTCGGCAAGGAAGCCGAGCCGAGCCTCGACCTCGGCCTTCGCCTCGACGAGCACTGCCGCAGCCGCCGCGAGGTCGTCGTCGCTTGCGTCGGCCCGACCCCAAACACTTTGCAGCAGCGCTCGGTCTGCGTTGCTCGGCTCGAGTCTACGAAACGCCGCAACGACGGCGTTGTGCTTCCCATGCCGCAGATCGTCGCCGGGCTTTCCTGTCTGAAGCGCGCTTCCGAAGGTCCCGAGCAGGTCATCGCGAAGTTGAAACGCGACCCCGAGCGGCGCCGACCAGTCGCGGAGCGCGCTCATCGCGGCCCTGTCGGCGTCGGCGAGGATGCCCCCTAGCTCCGCTGGCCCACGCGTCGTGTAACTCCCCGTCTTCAAGTCATGCATGCGCTCGACGTCCCCATCGGTCATGAGGTCTAGCTGCTGCCCCGCAAACACCTCTTTTTGGATTCTCACGAAGAGCGAAAAGCCTTCTTCCTGTCTTCCCTCGGGAAAGCCACCCTCGAGCAAGAGCTCCCATCCGAAGGTCGAAGCCAAATCGCCTGCGAGGATTCCCAGGCTTGCACCGAGGTGGTCGTGCCCGTGTTTCTTCTGGAACGCGTAGTGGACAGCGGGTCCACCGCGGCGTTCGCGGTCTTCGTCCATCCAGTCGTCGTGAATCAGCAGATAAGTCTGCAGCAGCTCGAGCGCCGCGCCGACCTCGAGCGTGGGGCCGAGGTCGCTCGTTCCGCTCGCTGCTCTGTATGCAGCAGCCGTCACAATCGGCCTGAGCCGCTTTCCTCCACGCATCGTGAGGTCGCGAACCTCCGAGACCAGCTCGATCGCCTTCGGTGAAAGCTGCCTCGCTTCTTCGCACTTCGCCTCGAAAAACCTTTCGAGGATGGCATCGACCTGCTGGCGAATGCCTTCCATCCACGACTCGAGTTCCATTTGCCCTTGCGCCACGGTGTGAGTGTCCTTATTCCGAGCTACGTACACGGCGGGACGCCACCGAGCAAGCAATGCGATGACCGCAGACATTGAGCAGAGAAAGGCCGATCATCTGGATCTGTGCGCGACTGACGAGGTCGCGTTTCGGCAGCGTACGACGCTTCTCGAATGCGTTCGGCTCGTGCACCAGTCGCTCCCCGAGACCAGCTTCGACTCGATCGACACGAGGGTTCGATTGCTCGGGAAGGAGCTCCGCGCCCCGCTGTTGATCGCTGCGATGACCGGTGGCCACGCTCGCGCCGCCGAGATCAACCAGGCGCTGGCGTCGATCGCCGACGAGCTCGGCTATGCGTTCGGCTTGGGAAGTCAGCGCGCCATGCAGAAGAGGCCGGAGACGAGTTGGACCTACCAGGTGCGCAGGCATGCGCCCGATGTGCTGCTCTTTGGCAACGTTGGGGTAGTGCAAGCCCGCGATCTATCGACCGAGGCGATCGGCGAAATGCTTGCCGAAGTCGGCGCCGACGCTCTGTGCGTGCACATGAACCCCGCCATGGAGCTCGTTCAGCCCGAAGGCGACCGGGACTTCAGCAGGGGTCTCGAGACCTTCCAGCGGCTTTGGGCCGAGCTCGGCGTCCCCGTCATCGCCAAAGAAACCGGCAGCGGGATCAGCCGGGAGGTCGCGGCTCGATTACGGGCGATTGGCATTCGCCACGCGGATACCTCGGGAGCGGGCGGCACCTCTTGGGTAGGGGTCGAGACCTTGCGCGCGGACGCCGACGGCCGAGCCCTCGGGGAGGCGCTCTGGGATTGGGGCGTTCCGACGGCGGCCTCGGTCCGATACTGCGTCGAGGCCGGAATGACCACGATCGCCACCGGCGGCATCCGAACCGGCATGGACGTCGCGCGCGCCATTGCCCTGGGCGCAAGCTGCGCGGGGATCGCGCGCAACGTCTATCAAGCCTTTCTCGAAGGAGGCGTGAACGGCGCCCGCTCGTTCCTGCAGCGCATCGAGCGCGAGCTGCGTTCGATCATGTTGCTCTGTGGCGCAAGGACGATCGAAGAGCTTCAGCAGGCCCCGCGCGTGGTCAGCGGCGAGCTTCGCGATTGGATCGCGTGATCCGTTTTCGATCAATCGGTGACTTCAATCTCGTTCACGGCCTCGGGCTCGGCTAGGACCTGGGCGGTCTCACGGTCATCGGACAAGGGTTCGTACCGTAGCAAGTCCTCGACGCGCTCGAGCAGCTCACCCTCGAAGTGCACTGAAAAGCGAGGCTCGAGCAGCTTGGTTCGAACACGCCAGACGATCGGGTCTGCTGGATCGCGAAGAACCACGGGCGTGGCGCCGGCGAGCACCCAAGGCGAGCTGAGGATCGCGTCGGTCAGAGCCATCCGCACCTTGCCAGCGTCGCGGTAGCCTTCGAGCCGCACAACCACCTCGTGCTCGGCATCCGCGCCAGCGTCGTACACCATCGGCGCACCCACCATCGCGCGATTGGGCACGGTGATGCGGTGGCCCTGGCCGTCACGTAGCCAGGTCGCGCGAAGCGACCGACCTTCGACCGTCCCTTGAAAGCCGTTGCCGGAAACCCACATCCCCTTTTTCACACGGCGCTCGGCAGCCAGGATTGCGCCGGCGACCAGGTCTGCGAACAGATCGCGAACAGACCAGCCGA
>CAMYJN010000178.1 GCA_947258625.1 uncultured Polyangiaceae bacterium
GTGACGCAGCGCTGCGCGAAGGTCGGTGCCTTCGATCAGCTCGAGGGTGAGGTAGTGGGCGCCGTCCGTGATGCCGAAGTCGAGCACGCGCGCGATGTGCCCGTGGTGCAAGAGCGCCGACATGCGCGCTTCGCGAAGTTACATCTCGACGAAATCCGCGTCGCCCGCGAAGGTCGGCAAGATGCGCTTGAGACAAACGCGCTGCTCAAAGCCGCCGGGACCGCGTCGGATGGCGACGAAGGTCTCTGCCATGCCGCCGACGCCGAGTCGTTCGACTAGCTCGTAGTCACCGAAGTGCTCGGGAGTCGCGGGGGGCATGAGCGAAGCAAGGTACCATAGGCGCGCCCAACGTCCGCGGCTTACCCGAAGCGCACAGTGGGAAGCCCGATCAATGCTCCAACCTCTTCAGAGCGTTTTCGTAATCCCGCCGCAGTGACGGATCTTCAGGTCCGCTTTCAAGCGCCATCCGGTAGTAGCGGATGGCTTCTTCAACCTGCGCGCGGTCCATCGAAATTACGGCAAACCCCCAGAGGGCGAGTTGGTTTTTGGGGTCCAGCAACCAGGCCTGATTGAACCGCTTGATTGCGGTGGAGCAATCTCCGCGGTAGAACATATTCCATCCAACGCGTGCAGCAGAATCGGCGGCAGCTTCGCGGCTCCGACCGCCCTCGGTCATGTATTTGATGTATCTTGTGTCCGCCCGTTTTTGATCCGCGGTCTTTTGGATATGCCCGTACATGGGCAGCTCGTTGATTGG
Source organism: uncultured Polyangiaceae bacterium (assembly GCA_947258625.1). Taxonomy (GTDB): domain Bacteria; phylum Myxococcota_A; class Polyangia; order Polyangiales; family Houyiibacteriaceae; genus SG8-38. The sequence goes on from CAMYJN010000178.1 coordinate 758, forward strand.
GTAGTCGGCACTGCAGGCGGGCGCGTTGCGCAACTCGAAGTTGTCTAGGTAGTAGGTGATTGGGCCGCCAGTATTTGTTGTACCGAAGGCCCATCCATGAACGTCGGACAAGCCCAGGCCGTCTACCGGTGCACCGTTGCCGACTTCCTTGCGGCGCAAATCGTCGAAGCGGATGATCACTTGCTTCCATCCGGAAAAGTCATCGGTGAAATCGTAACCGTAACGTTCTGCGTCGTCTACCGTCGACGAGGGCTTACGGTTGTCGAGTATATGGACAAACAGCGAGTTGCCGCTGTTCCTACCATACAACCAGAAGCTGAACTGGTTGAAGTCAGTCCAGTCATACGTCGTCCATTGATCGACCGTATCGTTTTCGAATATGTGCAGAAAGCCAGCCCAGCCCGTGACATCGAAATCCAACTTCAGTGCGTTCTTGCCGGCTGCCTTATTAGAGAGTGGCGGATGCGTGGTTGTCGTCGAGATGCTTACGGCACTACTTCCATCGGTAAACGTAACGAAACCAATTGGAATTCCAAACTCGTCTTTCCCAGACGGCAAGCCGGACTCAAAATCATCAAAGACGCCCGCTTTGACTCTTGTCGAGCCGGTATCCGCTGCACGCGGGACAGTTTTTCGTGCCTGTTCAACTTGCGCCTCGAAAGCGGTCACACCAACGTCCGTCGCTTCTTTCACTAATCTGTCGCGCGCTGCTTGTGAAGTACTCCTGGCGATCAAGCTCGCATCGGCAAACAGCTGGTGATGGGAATTCAGCAGAAACGAAAACGCGTTCTGACCCTGTCGGTCAAAGACGTAGCAATGAATGCCAAAGATGGGTTGATCGTTGAAGGGCCAGAGTAGCTCCATGAAGAGGTGGTAATCGGCATCAGACGCCGGGCCCTTCAATGTTTCTGCAATACGCTGCATGTCGTTGAGGAACAGACCCCACTGAGATGTGGGTTCTAGCCTTCCCAGATCGACCCGGCTGGATCCTGCTACGGGGGCCGCCATTTCTTTCTGGCGGATCAACGCAACGATCTGTTTCTGTGATTCGACAGAGTGTGATGTTCCATCGGCTCTGCGAATGAGGGTGGGATAAACCGCAATCGTCGCCGTATCCACCGCATTGAGAAACGCAGAAGCGTGGTCGCTGTACGGACGAAAACCGGGGTCGCCGAGTTTGTCGTCGCTCTCATGCGCCAACGCCGGGAGCGACAAAACCGTGCCCAGCGCGCAGACACATAGAAATCCGAATAAGGAGCGCATGACAACTTCACCTTTGACCGACCAACAGGCCGGTCACACAGGGCAACTTGGGTCGCCACCAAACCCGTCGCTATACGTAATTCTTTGCTCTTTTCGCAGGCGCAGATACTGCGTCACGGTCACCCAAAAGGCGTCTCGGAAGCGTTGGGTTTTTAACCACTCGATGATAGAGCGCGCAGCATTTGCGCTTCGTTTCTTTGCGAGCCCCCGTTCTCGAACAACAGGCTTTGCTCCTGGTCGAAGACCTCACGGGTGTACGTCAATACTTGTTGTAGTTCTCGCTAGTAGCGGGGGCCCTTCTGGCCGGTCGCGTGATGGAGGTGCTCAGCAAGCGCGCGGGGAGGGCGTCAGGCTTTGGCCTGAGCCGTAGCCGGCACAAGCAGCGGAGCGTGGAGTTCCTTCTCGGCCACCGACCACGAAGAGAGGCCCCTGCTTAGAGTCACGTGAGCATAGGGGCGCCTGTCAACCCGAGGATCCCAGCTCCCACAATTTCTCCCACACACCACCAACAAGCCAGAAACGGCACGCAACACCAGGGAACATGATTCCCTTTTTTTGATTTTTCAATGATTCTGATCGGTCAGTTTACGTAGCCGCGTTGCACTCGAGAACGGGCCTCGGCGCCGAGTACGTGCTGCTCCCGCGCACGTACTCGACGCCGGCGGCGCGGCCATTCTCGACGACGACGCGCCGCACCAGAGCTCCCGTTTCGACGTGGAAGTTCGCGCGCTCCCTGGCGGGCGCGACGTAACACTCCCCGACGCTGCAGCGAATACCGTCCGCCGCCGACATGTGAAACATGCTCGCGCAATGCTGATTCTCGGCGTTGAAGGCATCCCCGATGGGAATCCCGCACACCTCGGAAGTTGCCTCGAGAAAGGCACTCGAAACGGGGCTCACCTGATCCGCCGGGTGACGCGTCACTCGAATCGGGCCGCTCGCGCCGTGATACGCCGTCTCCCCGTCTTCGTGGCTCTCGAGCTTCTTGAAATTGGGAAGCACCTCTTCGTAGCTCCACCCCTGACAATCCTCGGCCGCCCAGTCGTCGTAGTTCTGCCGATGACCGCGGAGGTAGAGCATCCCGTTGATGGAGCTCGAGCCGCCGAGCACCCTGCCGCGTGTGTAGGGAACGCGTCGCTTGTTCATGGGCGCTTGCGGAACCGTTCGGAAGCCCCAGTCGAGCTTCTTCTTCAGTGGCTTCACCATGTGCAACACGCCGCCCATCCCCGGCGAATCAGCGCCGTCCGGTCGCTCTCCCCGGCCTCGAGAAGAAGGCGGTCCGCGAAACGCGTGGCAATTTGGGCAAGTTCTCGGCGCCGCCAATGTGCGGTCAACGCAGGCGAAGATTTGCGTATAGACCATTTTGCCTCTGCGTGTTCTGGTTGGCGCAGAGATGAGGGAGAGCGATATCGCAATCAAGGAGGATGAGACCATGGCAACGATCACTAGAAGCATCGACATCAACGCACCTGTCGAGAAGGTCTTTGCGTACCTTATCGACCCAACGAGCGGCCCCGAGTGGATGGTAAGCATGATGGAGGTCAGCAACGTGTCCGGATCTGGGGTCGGCCAGCGCTACAACTGGAAATACAAGATGATTGGGATTCCGTTTCAGGGTGAATCCACCGTGACGGAGCAGGTCCCAAACGAGCGCGGTGTCGTTGAGAACAAGGGCGGGATTCCGAGCACGTTTAGGTGGACCTTCGCGCCTATCCAAGGCGGGACGAAGTTAGACCTCGAAGTCGACTACACGATACCGGTTCCTGTTCTAGGGAAGATGGCCGAAAAGCTCGTGCTCAAACGGAACGAGCGAGAAGCCGACCTGTGGATGGAAAACCTCAAGCAAAAACTCGAGGCCTAGCGTCAAAGTCAAAGGCCCTGAGTCCGCATCTTGCGGACGACTAACGGGGGTTGACTAATGGTTCCGCCGTAATCGCAACTCCCACAATTTCTCCCACACACCACGAACAAGCCAGAAACGACACGCAACATCCGGGACCATGATCTTCCTTGTTTCTCGGGGATTTCCCAATGATCCTGAAACGCAAGCGCGCAGACATGCGCAGCTCGCGGAAAAACATCTCGACGAAGTCAGGCTCACCGAAGCGCTTCTTCGAGCGAGCCGAGACAGAGCTCGACGTGGCGCGGGGTGGCCGAGGCGCCCATCAGGCCGATGCGCCAGGCTTTGCCTTTGAAGTCGCCGAGGCCTCCGCCGATCTCGAGGCCGTGGTCCGCGAGAAGCTTCGTTCGCACGGTGCGGTCATCGACGCCTTCGGGGATCCGAACCAGCGTGAGTGGAGGGAGGCGGCTGGTTTCGGCGACGGGAAGCTCCAGCCCGAGCGCCTCGAGGCCTTGGCGAAGCTCCTTGGCTTGCTCACGGTGACGCGCGTACCGGGCTTCGAGGCCTTCCTCGAGCACCAGTCGAAGCGCTTCGTGCAGGGCCACAATCATGTTAACGGGAGCGGTGTGGTGGTAGACGCGCTCGCCGCCGAAGTACTGGCCGATCAGGTTTAGATCGAAGTACCAGCTTTGGACCGGCGTCTTGCGCGTCGACAAGACGCGCCGCGCGCGCTCTGAAAACGAAACCGGAGAAAGACCCGGCGGGCAGGAAAGGCACTTCTGCGTGCCCGAGTACACCGCGTCGATTCCAATGCGGTCGACGTCGACCGGAACGCCGGCAAGCGAGGTCACCGCATCGACGAGAAGCAACGCGCCACAGGAATCGGCGATGTCTCGAAACGGACCGAGGTCCTGCAGCACACCGGTCGACGTTTCGGCATGCACGATGGCGAGCACTTTGAAGGGCCGCTTCTTTGCCGCTTTGGCGACGTGCTCGGGATCGATGGCCTGTCCCCAGGGCGCATCGACGAGCGTGACCTCGGCGCCGCAGCGTCGCGCTACTTCGGCCATCCGCCCACCGAAGACGCCGTGCCTGCAGATTAGGGCGTGGTCACCGGGTTCGAGCAAGTTCACGAAGCAGGTCTCCATGCCAGCTGAGCCGGTCGCCGACATTGGAAGCGTCAAGGCATTGTCGGTGCCGAACACCTGCCGAAGCATCGACTGCGACTCGTCCAAGACTTGGAGAAAAACCGGATCGAGATGTCCAATCGTGGGCTGCGCGAGAGCCTCTAGAACGCGCGCCGGAACATCGGAAGGACCGGGGCCCATCAGGACTCGTTGGGTGGACGTCATTCGCGCACCATACAAGACAAAACCCCCCGAAAAAGTCCTTTTCGAGGGGTTCATCGTACGAAAACGGGGACCAACCCCATTTTCGAGAGGCTAAGACGGGCTTCTAGTTCAGCCGGCGATAGACACCGACGACGACGCCGAGCACCTGGGTGGTGCGCCAGTCGTTCTTCGGAATGAGAATCGGCGCCATGTCCTTGTTGGCGGGCTGAAGGCGAATGTGCTCCCGCTCCGGGAAGTAGTACTTGCAAGTGGCTTCGTCGCCGACGAGGGCGATGATGACCTCGCCGCGATTGGCGGTCAGCTGCTTGCGGACGAAGACGAAGTCGCCGTCGAAGATGCCCGCTTCGATCATCGATTCGCCGGTGACGCGAAGACCGAAGACGTCGCGCTGGCCCCCGATGAGCATCCGGTCGATGTGCACGGTGTCTTCGGGGTGCTCGATGGCTTCGCTCAGGGCGCCGGCTGCGACGCGGCCCACGATGGGAATTGCGATGAGGTCGTCGTTCGAGGCCGGCGGACGGCTGCTCGGCCTGCCATCCGGGGTCTTCATCAAGCGGAGGGTCCGCGACTTCATGTCTTCGCGGGTGAGGTAGCCTTTGCGCTCGAGCGCCCGCAGGTGGTCGTTGACCCCGTTGGTGCTCCGAATGCCCAGATGATTGCC
>CAMYJN010000179.1 GCA_947258625.1 uncultured Polyangiaceae bacterium
CGCGCAAGCAGGTTGGCAAGTGGTATTCTCATGGCACCTCGCGGCCAACCTTCTCATCCCTTCTTACCCGGCTCAAACGATAAGTCCGCTGGGCATAATCTCCCGCAATTTGGCGTCGATCCGCGTTGTGGCCCGGCCGAGGCAGTGTAAACTCGGGGTTGCTCGCTTGGAACGCGTCCGTCACCGGAACGTCACAAGGGGTGAGCAGGCTTCTGGCAATTGAGTATGGGTTCGCGAATCCTAGTCGTAGAGGACGAGACCGACCTGGCCGAGTTGGTGGCAATCAACCTTCGAGGCGCGGGTCACGACGTCACCGTTGTACATGACGGCAAAACCGCCTTGGCCGAAATCCAACGCAGCCAGCCGGACTTGCTCGTGCTCGACGTGATGTTGCCAGACATCTCGGGCATCGAAGTGTGCCGGCGACTGCGACGAAGCGCCGAAACGGTTCGTGTTCCGGTGATCATGCTCACGGCTCGAACCGACGAGGTCGATCGCGTCGTCGGTTTCGAAGTGGGCGCCGACGACTACGTCCCGAAGCCGTTCAGCCCACGAGAGCTCGTACTGAGAGTGGAGGCGATTCTCCGTCGAACGATCCCCGCCGCCGAAGTGGTTGGCCCTCAGGTGATCGCGCTTGGCAATCTCGTCATCGACGTTCCGGCCCATCGAGTCGAAGTGGAAAGCGAGGAGATTCTCCTGACCGCGCTCGAATTTCGCTTGCTTCTCGACTTGGCGAGCCGCGCAGGACGCGTCCAGTCTCGGGACGCACTTCTTGAGCGGGTCTGGGGTTATTCGCCCAACGTCGAGACGCGCACCGTCGACACGCACGTCAAAAGGCTTCGGGAGAAGCTCGGTGCAGGCGCCGCGCACATCGAGACCGTTCGGGGCGTAGGCTACCGGGCGCTCAAATCCTAGGTTGGTCAGGGGCCCAAGCCCGCGTATTCTCCCTTGGTGATTCGACGTTACACGCTGCTGGGCGGGGCGATCGCGCTGATGATGGCTGTCTTGTATGCGATTTGGCGCAGCGCTGCCCCCAACTCGCCAGTCTGGCTCGTGTTTTTGGCAGGCCTAGCGCTCGCCGGCCTCTTCTCTTGGATTGCAGCGCGCGGCGACGCCCGGGATTTGCGGCGCCTGCAGAGGCTGGTCGACGCGCTCTCGGCGCGGGACTACGGCGCGCGGGCTCGACTTCAGCGCCCAGGCGCCATCGGAACTCTGGGGCGCTCACTCGACGCACTCGCGGACGGGCTGTCGATGAGCGAACAAAAGAAAAGGAGCCGGAAAGATCGCTTGCGGACGATTCTGAACGCCATGGCCGAAGCCGTCATGGTCACCGACGCGGACGGTCACATCACGCTCAGCAACGAAGTGCTGGCCGACCTGGTTGGCTTCGACCCCGAAGGCAAGACGGCGGTCGAGGCAATCCGGCATCCCGATTTTCGTCGAGCGGTCGAAGATGCGCAGCAAGGCTTTTTGGGAGTGCTCGAGATCGAGCTCGACGACTTGCGGGAGGGCGAACGTCGCAACCTTCGCGCATCCGTCTCGCCGCTTCGGAATCACCAGGGCATCGTCGCAGTCTTCTACGACATCACCGCCGAGCGGGAGGCGGATCGGGTTCGAAGAGACTTCGTCGCTAATGCAGGCCACGAGCTCCGCACGCCGCTGACCGCGATTCGTGGATTTGCCGAGACTCTGCGAGACGGAGCCATCCGGGATCCAGAATCGGCCAAGGGCTTCCTCGATGTCATTCTCAGGCACTCCCAGCGCCTTCAGGCGCTGGTCGACGACCTCGCTGACCTGAGCCGCTTCGAAGGGGAGGATCTGGAGCTGGACTTAGAACCCGTCCCCTCCGGAGCCGTGCTCGGCCAAGTCGTTCGGGGGCTCGAGTCCCAGTCCAAGGCGAAAGGCTTGAAGGTCATCTGCGTGGGTTTGGACGATGCGCCTCCGGTTTTGGCCGAGCCGCGCGCACTCGAGCAGGTGCTGGTCAACCTCGTCGACAATGCGATCAAATACACGCCCGAAGGGGGAGAGGTGCGGGTCGAGATTGCCCCCGAAGGGGAAGATGTGTTCATCGAGGTTGCCAACACGGGGCCCGGGATTCCCAGAAAGCACCTTCCTCGTGTCTTCGAGCGCTTCTACCGGGTCGATGCTGGCCGGTCCCGCGAGCTCGGGGGCACGGGCCTCGGGCTATCGATCGTGAAGCATCTGGTGTCGAAAATCGGCGGTGAGATCAATGTCGATAGCAGTGACGGTTGGACCCGATTCCAGCTCAGCATACCCCGTGCAGATAGCCCCAAGAGCGACACAGGCGTGTCACCAAGCTGACACATTCGGCGCGTAACACGCCGGCAAATGACACCGACCCGCTTCATTTGTCACGCTTTGCTGGCCCTCCTGGCCCTGAGCGTCGTTCGCCCCGTCTTGGCCGAAGACGCACCCGTTTCCGAGGAAAAACTTGCGCCTTCGACCGAAGAGGCGATTCAGGACCTTCCCCCGAAACAGCAGGAAGCCGTCGAGCAGGCGCTCGAGCAAGCCGAGACGCCGGCAGGGACGACGGTGATCGTAGTCCCGCCGCCCGATGCGGAAATGCGGAAGTACGACCCAAGCTCGGAAACCGACCAGGAAGCGGCAGCCGAAGAATACGTTCGGCGTGACGTCCCAGGCGATCAGCTCCACCCCAAGGGCGAAGACGAACTGATGGGCGACCACATCGTCGACCGCGGAGACATCAAGTTCAGGCCGGGTAAGGGCGTCGAGATCAACAGCGCGGATGACGAGTTCCAGTTGCGAATTCGCGTCCGCGTCCAGTTTCTATGGACGGTGCTCAACGGCGAGGTCGGTCCCAAAGAAGCCGACGAGCCGGATGAAGTCACGAACAACTTCCGAATTCGCCGCGCCCGCTTCGTCTTCCAAGGGCACGCTTTTGGAAAACACAACCAGTACAAGCTCGAGATCGACCCGCTTCGCGCAGACAACGTCGTCCTCGATTACTATCTCGACTTCACGAAAAAGAGGGACATCCAGGTCCGTATCGGCCAGTACAAGATCTCATCGAACCGTCAGCGCGTCATCTCTTCGGGCAACCTGCAAATGGTCGATCGGTCTATCGTCAACGCGGAGTTCACGCTCGATCGCGACATCGGAATCGACCTTCGATCCCGAGATTTCCTGGGCAAAAACAAGATGCGCTACGTTTTCGGCATCTCGTCCGGCAACGGGCTCAACAACCCTCAGTTCACCGACTTCTCGATGGTGTACTTGGCGCGCATCGAGTACCTGCCGCTCGGCATCTTCCGAGACTACAGCGAGGTGGATTTCGCGCGAACCAAGCCGCGGCTTTCGATCGGCGCTGTGTATTCGTTCTTTCAGGGTGCGACTCGCGTTCGAGGCATGATCGGCGAGGATTTCGCCGACGGCGGGACCGCCAACTACCACTTCGCGTATGTGGATGCGATCTTCAAAGCGCGCGGCTTCTCGGCGATCACCGAGCTCGCCTTTCGGGAGGGCTACCGCAAGAACATCGGCGACAACACCGACCCGCCCGGTTGCGACCCTTTGATCGATCCCGCGTGCGCCCCTGTCGACCCGACTGCGCCTCGCAACGGCATCGGCTGGACGCTGCAAGCGGGTTACCTCGTTCCGCGCACACGCTTCGAGCTTGCTGGGCGCGTCGGGCTCATCAAGGCCATTTCGACGAGGCGCCCCACCAGTTTGACCGACCGTTACGGGACCACGTTCTCGGTAAGCTGGTACTTCGCTCGGCATCCGTTCAAGATCCAGGCTGATGTGTCTCAGATCTGGAACGCAGATCAAGAGCGATATTTGGACGGCGCGACGACTTTCCGCTTGCAACTCCAGGCTTCCCTCTAGTTTGCGCGCCTTCGGCCTCGTGACTGCTTTGTTCTGGCTGTTCGCTGCTTGCAAACCCACGAGCACGGAAACCACCTCGAGCATCAAGGTCGTCCATAAGGAGCCCCGCTGTGAGAGGATCGGCGTCGTAGAGGGCGCCGGCGGCAACGATAGGGCCGCTCGAGCCGACGCATTCGAGCAGGCGGCCGAACGTGGCGCGACACACATCATGCTGCAGCCTCCGCACCCCGACCTCGAAGATGGGATGACGATGATCGTGACCGCGAAAATCTATCGCTGCCCACCGCCGGACGAAGTGTTTGCGCCGGTCGGCTACCCTTGAGCCGAAAACCGAGGCCTCAGCCGTGGCCGTGACGAACGTCGCGCCCTTCGGCGAGAAAGATCACCATCTCCGCGATGTTGGTCGCGTGATCGGCGATTCGCTCGAGGTACTTCGCGCAGTTGCAGATCCGCATGCCGTCCGGAATACGAGATGGGTCGTCCTTCATGTACTCGAGGCAGAGCGCCACGACTTCGCCGTAGATGTCGTCGACCGCGTCGTCTTGCTGAAAGATATCGCGGGCCTTGCCTGGGTTCTCGTCGACCAGCGCGTTGAGCGCATCGCGGAGCATGGCGCGGGCGTGCTGCGCCATTTCCGGAAGTTTCGAGCCCGGCTTGCTCAGACCGTCGGACAGCTCCATCTCCATCGCGCGCTCTGCAATGTTGACGGCCTCGTCACCGATTCGCTCGAGGTCGGTCGATGCCTTGACGGCGGCAACGGCGAAGCGCAGGTCACGGCCGACCGGCTGTCGTAGCGCCAGGATACGCACCGCGAGGTCGTCGACCTCCACCTCGTCTTCGTTCATCAGATGGTCGGCCTGCATGACTTCGTTGGCCAGGCTGACGTCGCGGTCCTCGAACGCACGCACCGCAACGCTGATCATTTGCTCGCATCGACCGCCCATCGCGAGGAGGCGATCCTTCAGATTGCGCAGCTCAGCCTCAAACTCTTGATGGGTGTGCGTGAGCAAGGGTCGGCTGGGGCGCGCCATTATCCAAACCTACCGGAAATATACTCCTCCGTACGCTTTCTGGAGGGGCGGGTGAACATGGTTTCGGTGTGGCCGTGCTCAATGAGCTCGCCCATATAGAAAAATGCCGTGAAATCGCTGACTCGGGCGGCCTGCTGCATCGAGTGCGTCACGATCACAATCGTGTAATTTTCGCGCAGCTCGCGGATCAGCTCCTCGATTTTTGCGGTCGCGATGGGGTCGAGCGCGGAGGCAGGCTCGTCCATCAGGATCACCTCCGGCCAGACCGCCAGACAGCGCGCGATGCAGAGGCGCTGCTGCTGGCCGCCCGAGAGCCCGAGCGCCGAGCTCTGGAGCCGGTCCTTCACCTCATCCCAGAGGGCCGCCCCTTTGAGGGACTCCTCGACGCGCTCCGCAATGACATCCTTGTCTTTTTCGCCTCCGATCCGAAGCCCAAAAGCGACGTTGTCGAAGATCGACTTCGGAAAGGGATTCGACTTCTGGAAGACCATGCCGACTCTGCGGCGGACCTCCACCGGGTCGATGCTCCGGTCATAGATGTTCTCGCCATCGAGCAGGATGCGCCCCTCGACTCGGCAGCTGTCGATCGTGTCATTCATGCGGTTGAGCGCGCGCAGGTAGGTGCTCTTGCCGCAGCCCGAGGGCCCGATTAGCGCGGTCACGCTCCGGTCGGTGATGTCGAAGTCGACGTTCCGAATGGCGTGATTGTCCCCGTAGTAGACGTTGACCCCCCGTGTCTCCATCTTCACGTCGTTCGGGGCTTCGGCGGCCGCTTCTTTGAGCGTGTTCATGATCGAAGGGCTGCGCGCGAGCGGGCTCGGATAATCACGGCTAGCAGGTTGAGCGAGAACGTGAGTACGAGCAAGACGAGCACCGTGCCGAAGAGGGTCGGCCTCGCCGCGTCGACGTTCGGTGATTGCGTC
>CAMYJN010000180.1 GCA_947258625.1 uncultured Polyangiaceae bacterium
CCAGGGCCGACGTTTCTTGGTCCATCTTCCAGTACATGTATCGCTGCTGCGTGATGCCGATGGCGGAGCTGGTCACCATGTACAAGCAGAGGCCTGTCGGCAGAAGCAGCATGAAGAACGTCATCATCAGCGGCATCGCGTAGAGCATGACCTTGGCCTGCGTCGCATCCATTTGGACTGGCGTGAGCTTCTGCTGAATGAACATCAGGGCGCCGAGGACGATGGGCAACACATAGAGCGGGTCCGGCGACGAGAGGTCGGTCCACCACAGAACAAATGGTGCATGGTAGAGCTCGATGCTCGTCGAGAGCGTCTGATAGAGCGCGAAGAAGATCGGCATCTGCAGAAGCACAGGGAGACATCCGCCGAGCGGGTTCACCTTGTGCTTGCGCCAGAGCTCCATCATCGCGGCGCCCTTTTTTTCGCGATCGTCTTTGTAAAGCTCGTTGATCTTGTCGATCTCGGGCTTGAGTGCGCGCTGCTTGGCCATGTTCCGGAATTGCGGAATGACGAACGGCAGCAGCAGGACCCGAACCAAAAGCGTCAGCAAAATGATCGCAACGCCCCAGTTTCCGATGAAGCCGTAAATGGTGCGCAGCAGCCAGCTCATCCCGCGGGCGATGAAGCTGAACCATCCGAGGTCGATCACGTCCGAGGCGCTGTGCCCAAACTCCTTAAGCGCGTCATAGTCCTTTGGTCCAGCGTAGACCGCGGTTCGAAACGTCGCCGATTCTCCGGGGCCAATCTCCTGCGGCGCGTAGGCGAGCTTGGCCTCGAACAGGCTTCCGTCCGGGTCCTCTTTGGTGCCCCCGCGATCGGTCGACAGCATGTCGCATCGTTCGGCGGTGCCACCTTCGGGCGCCGCGATGATGGCGAAATACACGCTGCTCAGCGCCACGTATTCGATTCCCGGGCCGTAGCTGTGAGGCTGCATCGGTCGCGTTTCGTCCTCGCTCAGGAGGTCTTCGCGATCTTCGCGGAACGTTTCGTCGCCCTGTTGGCAGATCCCGTGACTGAGGACCGGGGACGGCCTTCCGATGATACCGCCCTTTTCGTCGGCACGGCGGACGTAGTGGGCGGAGGTGATCCCCAAGCCCACGGATCTCGAACGGGGATCGTCGTTGCGAACCTCGATGGAGGTACGAAGCTGGTAGGGCGGCTCGGCGAGCTCCCAGGTTCGGGTGACCAAGACGCCATCGCCGGCCCACTGAAAGCTGAGCTTGTCTGTCGAGGACTCCAGGAGTCGCCAGCGTGCGTCTGCCGGTATCGTCACGCCGGAGAACGAAGGCGCCAGGGGCAGGTACTGCTCTTTGTCCGTCGTCACCAGTTCGAACGGCTCCCCCTCCTCGTTCAGGTACCGCTCGCCCTTGACCTGCAGGCTCACCATGGCCGTGTTCAGGTCGGTAAAGGAGGCGACGAAGCGATCGCTCTCCAGTTGGTAGAGTTTCTGAGAGTCCGTACGCGACTTCGCATCGACCGGCGAGATCTGGGCCGGGACAGCCTCATCGGAGCTGCGTTCGGCACCCTCGGGCGCCTGGATCGCAGCTTGCCCGGCGGGCTCTTCCGTCTGTGCTCTGGGTGGTGCGAAATACTGAACGGCCAGCATCGCACCAAGCGCCAAGAGGGGCAGCATCATCAGGGCAACGGGTGGCTGCTTTCGATCATCCATGCCGCGCCTCGTGCGAATGCTCTTGGTGCGGCGCCGGGTCGTAGCCGCCCGGGTTCAATGGATGGCAGCGTCCGATTCGCTTGATGCCGAGCCATGAACCTCGCAACGCGCCGAACCGCTCGATGCACGTCGCAGTGTAGTGCGAGCAAGATGGCTCAAACCGGCACGAAGGGCCGATCAGACGGGAGAGCGTCATTTGGTAGAGGCGAATCAGGAATAGAAGCGCCGCCCGAATCATCGCGCGGCCTCGATCTGAAGCTTCCTCGCTGCGCGCTCGAGCTCACTCAACAGCAAGCCATAGTTGATCTCGGCAGCGCCGCGCTTCGCGATGAACACCAGGTCGTGCGAAGCCGGAAAAAGCTGCCGATTGCGCCGAAACACCTCGCGAACCACCCGCTTGATGCGATTTCTCTGAACGGCGGTTCCCACTTTCTTCGTCACGGTGATCCCAAGTCGCGTGTTCTGTAATGCATTAGGTAGGACGACGATGAGAAAGTGGGAAGTGTGGATTCGTCGCCCGCTGAGCTGTGCCTGTTTGAATTCGTAGCGCTTCTTGAGCCGATCAACGCGTCGAAACCGCTGCGGTCCGTCGCCGATCGCCCCCGCCATTTTTGGTGTGCGAGGCATGATCGCACGGTTTCGGGCTACTTCTTGTAGCAGGACACGGTGAGGCGCTTGCGCCCCTTACGACGACGGGCGTTGATGATGCTCCGCCCGCCCTTGGTCTTCATACGCGCGCGGAACCCGTGTGTCCGAAGACGGCGCTTGCGATGTGGTTGATAGGTCCGCTTCACTGCAATGCTCCCGACAAATAAGAGTGCGGGAAGAAAGCACGGGGTTGGGGGGGTGTCAAGTCGCCCCAATCAGCCCGACACCCCCACGGAACCCCTTGATTTCACGACACTAGTTGGCCAAAGGCCCGCGTCCCGGAGGCTGGTGTATCTCCCGCTTCCCACGATGAGGTGATCGAGGATGCGAATATCGAACAAGCACCCCGCCGAGACCAGGCGCTGCGTGAGCTCGAGGTCCTGTCGGCTTGGATCGGGGTCCCCGCTGGGATGGTTGTGAATGAAGATCGCCCCGGAGGCCGATTCGGACACCAAGAGCCGAAAGACTTCGGCTGGATCGACCTGGCAGCTCGCACGCCCGCCGCGCGCGACCTCACGCTCCGCCCGCGCGCGGTTCTTTGCGTCGACGCAAACCACCATGAACCGCTCGATCTGGCTCGCCATGAGCCGGTGCCCGTACCGTTGGAAGACCGTCTCGCTGTTCGAAAGCGGCGCCGCGTCGAGGTCAGGCCGAACCATGCTGCGTGACCCGAGCTCGAACGCTGCGGCGAGGCGGGCTGCTTTGGCCGGGCCGATTCCGGCGATGCGAGCCAGCTCGGCGATGCTCATTCGGGCGATCGCCCAAAGCCCCCCGGTCTCTCTAACGATGCGGATGGCCAACGAGCTCACGTCCTCGCCGCTTCGCCCCGTGCCCAGGATGAGTGCGAGGAGCTCTGCATCCGAGAGGGTGCTCGGGCCAAGGCGGGAGAGTCGCTCACGGGGACGGTCCATGACGGAGAACGGGCTGCAGCACACGTGCCAAGGGCAGAGCGACGGATTTCGAAGGCTTGGCCGTAGGAGAACCGGCGCATTCAGTGGGTTCGCCGGCGGCCAACAGCATCACGGTCGAGCGCCGCGATGCCGAGCAGGACAGGGGAGCGGCTCGGGGCTATCTTCGTCTCCACATGAAGATTCGGATCGCCCTCCTGCTCGTCGTCGTCCTGCTCGCCGCCTTGGCTTGGACCTTCGTCAAGCGGCCTTTGGTCGTCCCGAAGGCCATCGGGCCTGCGCTTCCGTCTCCGGCGTCGATTGAGGGCGTGTCGTTTTCGGTGATTCGGGGTGCGGAGATGAAGAGCCAAGAGGGTTTCGCCGTTCGCGGTGGCTCCTTGACGAAGCCCTTCGTCACTGCGGTTGTCGCCTTCATGGTCGAACACCCTCGGGGACGCTTGCTGATCGACGCAGGCGCAGGGCGACAGGTGACGGAACATCTGAAGACGACCCCGTTGCTCTTGCGGGCCCTTGCAAGCCTGACGGTGAAGGCGCCGACCCTGGACGCGCTCGCGTCGCGAGGGCTCGGGCCGCGAGACCTTCGCGGCGTAGTGCTCACGCACTCGCATTGGGATCATGTGAGCGGCCTCGAGGACCTGCGCGAAGTTCCTGTTTGGATCACCCCCGAGGAGCTTGCGCACGCCCGGTCCGATGATGAAGGTGGGAAGCTGTATCGCCAGCTCGAGGCGCACGGTCAGTTCCAGCTCCAAGAGCTGCGGTTCTCCGGCGACAGCTATGGTCCGTTTGCCGCGAGCCACGACTTTTTCGGCGACGGCAGCGTCGTGCTCGTACCGATGCCCGGGCATACGCCAGGGTCCATCGCCGTCTTCGTCAGCTTGCCCGACGGCAAACGGTTCTTGGTCATCGGCGACACGTCGTGGACCCGAGAAGGTGTCGACTGGCCGGCGGAAAAGCCCTGGCTTGCCCGGCGAATGGTCGATTTCGACGCAGCAGGCGTCCGCGATCAATTGGTGCTGTTGCATCAGCTTCAACGCGCGAACCCCGAGCTCGTCATCGTCCCCGCCCACGACCCCCGCGTCCACGTCACCATCGCAACGTTCTAGCCTGCACCGATCAACCATACGATCGAAGAACGGCTCGGCTTAGGCGCTACGGCGGGGGTGGTGTGGGAGGTTGGTGGGCTTGAGGCCTGGTCAGGCTTAGTTACACCACCCGCCCACCCCCACCCGTACTCCTCCCTGGCGCGGCGGTCGCTGCGCTTCGCCTTGCCGGCGCGTTCGCGCCGGGCTTCGCCCTTCGGGCTCGCGCTGCCGCCTGCTGTCTTGGGGGGGGTTACTCCGGCGCCACCCGTTTACCCAACTGGATATGAATGGAGGGGCGCGGAAAAAAGCGCGATGTGGGGGTTCGGCGGCGTGTGAGTGACAATCCGCAAGACGGCAGCCACCCCGGATTGGCGCGAGCTCCGAGGCCCGGCTTGCGTGGCCTCAGGCCCCCAGCCCTTCCGGCCACGCTTGCAAGCCGGGCCGTCCGTCGCACCCCCGCGTCGCGCTTTTTTCCGCGTCCCGGTATGCTCGCGGCTTACTTCTTGAAGAACTTGCCGAGGAAGTTTGGGAGCCTGCCGTCCGTTGCCGGTGGAGGGGCGCTGCTTCGGCCTCTGGCGTGTCGCATCGTCCCGATGCGAACTTCGCGGGCTGCCTCGATGTTATTCGGATCGAGCTTGGCGACTTTCATGAAGTGCTTCAGCGCTTTGTCGTGCTCGCCTTGCCTCTTCAAGAAATGGGCACGAACGAAATGGCCGTGCACATGGTCAGGGTTGATCTTAAAGGTGGTCCGCAGAAGGCTGCGAATTTCGTCCTCGGTCTCCTCATCGTCGACTCCATCCCGTGAGAACAGGATCCACGCCTTCATCGCCGGGTAGTCGGCTTCCTTGCGAACCACCGACATCGCGGAATCGCAGATTCTCAATGCTTCGTCGTACCGTCGCCGCTTGACGAGCACGTCGACCTTCTCGAAGTTGATCGCTGCCTCGACCATGACGCTCAGCTTGCGTTCGGCTTCTGGCGTGCCTCCGCCCTGCATCACCGCCTTCTGATACTCCACGCGCTTCTTCGTGTCGGTTAGCGTGTCGTTGGCCACCGTAAACAGATGGAAGATCTCCTCAACCCAAGGACGCAGCGCCGCAAGCTCAGATGGCAGGCGGTCCGGATGCCAGGTCTTGGCCAGAGTCATGTACTTCTTGCTGATGTCACTGCTTTCGGACGATTCCCTCACGCCCAGCATCTCGAAATAGTTCTGTCGATCCATCATCGCGATGACCCGAGAAACCTCGCCCCACCGTTTTTTGAGCTCGGGGCTTAGGCTTGGCGGAGGCGCCGAGGGCAGCGATCGTGGAGCGACGATTTCACCAGAAAGCGTGCGTGACGGCGGCAGGTTGTTCAGAGAAGCCGGCAAAACCGAATCGGCACCGGGGAGAGTGGACTCTCGCGCGTTTGGCGGTGTCGATTGACGGTTCTTTCTTGGAGCCGCGCCCCTCGGAGCCCTCATCGACGCGTCCGGACCGGACACCTGCGGCTTGGGAGCTGACGCGGC
>CAMYJN010000181.1 GCA_947258625.1 uncultured Polyangiaceae bacterium
CCGGCGAGCGGGTGACGGTCGACAACGGCTTGATCAATCTGGAAGTGCTCGAAGTGTTGGAGCATCGGCTCAAGTGCAGAGTTCTCGATGGCGGAACGCTAGGCTCGCGCAAGCATGTCAACCTGCCCGGTGTTCGGGTCAACCTGCCTTCCATCACGAAGAAAGATCGCGAAGACATTGCCTTTGCCCTCGAACAAGATGTCGATTTCATTGCGCTCTCGTTCGTCCGCGGCGCCCAGGACGTCCTGGAGGTCCGAAAGATCGTCGACGATACCGGTGGTCACCAGCGCCTCATCGCCAAAATCGAAAACCAAGAAGGGGTCGACAACTTCGAAGCCATCCTCGATGCTTCGGACGGCATCATGGTCGCGCGAGGAGACCTCGGTGTCGAACTAGCGTTCGAGGAGCTTCCTGTTCTTCAGCGTGACATGGTTCGTAGCTGTGCAATCGCCGGCAAACCCATCATCGTGGCGACACATTTGCTCGAATCGATGATCGACAATCCCCTGCCCACGCGGGCCGAGGTCACGGACGTCGCAAACGCCGTCTACGAGCAGGCCGATGCGATCATGCTCAGTGGCGAGACGGCGGCAGGCAAGTACCCCACGCGCTGCGTCGAGGTCCTCGACACGATTGCCCGCAGGATCGAACCGGGACCAGGCCTCGACTTCTACAAGCAGCGTGCTGCGCCGACGACCCAGCGCGCCCACATCGCCCAGGGTGCGTGCCGACTGGCCGACTCGTTGGGCGCCAAAGCGATCGTCGTCATGACGCGACGAGGCTACTTTGGTCAGCTCGTCGCGAGCTACCGGCCGCAGCATGCGATCATTTATGCGTTTACCAACATGAGCACGACCCGCCGCAAGCTGTGGCTCGTCCGCGGCGTCATTCCTTTTCGGATGAACCTGTCGCGCGACCCTGAGAAGACCATCGTGAACGCGCTTGCCAAATTGCGAGAGCGCTCCGTCATCGAAGCGGGCCAGCCTGTCGTGGTCGTCTCAGATGTGGCCACTTCGACCGGGGATTTGGTGACTAGCATACAAGTTCGGGTGTCCGAGTAGCCATCGGTCCAATATGGCCTTAGTTAAAGGGGTGATGCGGACGCATTCTTGCTTTGCCTTACTGTTGGGACTGGCCACGGCCTGCGGCTCCCCCGACGAAGGGTCCGTCGGGGAGCTGACCGCGCCGGTCGTGTACGGCGAGGACGACCGCGTGGAGGTGTACAACCATCCGAACGCTGAGCTGCGTGCGATCGCTGAGCAGTCCATCGTCGCCTTGATGCCGAGCTTTCGGATCAGCCGGGAGCCGAACGGCACCTACAGCCTCTTCACCAATTCGCTGAAAGACTCCCGGGATCTCTGCGAAGGCGAGCTCTTTGGAGACCAACCGACGGCCGCGTCGTGCTCCGGGGTGCTGATCGATGACGACCTAGTCCTGACCGCAGGTCACTGCATCGACGAACGCACACCCTGTGACTTCTATTCATTCGTCTTCAACTACCACTACGCTCAACCCAACATGCTTGCCGCTATCGGAGACGAAGACGTCTACACCTGCCGGCGGGTCGTTTCACAGGCTAGTGCTGGGTCAGGCGCATTTACCCCTGACTTTGCCGTCATCCAGCTCGACCGCCCGGTCCAGGGTGACCAGGCTCCGGCCGTCATCCGACCCGCGAGCGCGCTCGCCGAGCAAGAGTCCCTGTCGATGATCGGTTTCGGAAGCGGCCTCCCCGCGAAAATCGACGACGGTGGATCGGTCGCCGACCGGCGTGCGGCCGAGCTCGATTTCTTCGTCGCCAATCTTGACGCCTTTCAGGGGCATTCTGGGAGCGCGACCTTCGATTCGCAGAACAGGCTTGCTGGAATTCTCATCGGAGGTCGGGCTCCGGATTACGTCAAGCTAGAAGGCGAGGACTGTGCACGAGTCTCGGTCTACGAGGACTCGCAGGCCGGAGAGATCGTTCACAACATCGCGCCGATCGTCGCCGCGCTATGCCAGGACGGTTGGCAGGCCGAGGACCTTTGCGACCCTGACGCGTGCGGGGGCGAACCCTGCGGCTCTGCGCCACTACCCTCCGAGGGCGGCAATGGCGTGTTTACTCCCCAGAGCTCCGGCTGCACCGCATCGACCGGCTCGACCCGCTCATGGTCTGGATGGCTTGGCCTGCTGCTCTTCGTGGTGGCGCGGCGATTCAGGCCGCGAGTCGCTTGACCACCTCGAGTGCTTCTCGAACGTGCTTCTTGGCGTTGAGCTGTGAGTTGAAGACGTGCTGCACCTTGCCTTCGCGGTCGATCACATAAGTGACGCGCCCGGGGAGCAAGCCCATCGTTTTGGGCACTCCGTAGGCTTTCTGTAGCGCTTTGTCACGGTCGCTGACCAACAAGAATGGAAGACGGTGATGGGAGGCAAAGCTCTTGTGGCTCTCTTCGCTGTCCTGGCTGACACCGATGACCACTGCGCCCGCTTCGACGAAATCCTCGAAGCTGTCGCGAAACGTACAGGCCTCCGCGGTGCATCCCGGGGTCTCGTCCTTCGGGTAGAAGTAGAGAACGACGGTCTTCTCGCCACGAAACTGCGAGAGCGAGATTGCGTCGCCGTTCTGTGTGGTCTTCGCAAAGTCTGGGGCGTTCGCGCCCACGCTGATCGTCGCCATAACCGGCCTCCGGCGCGGAAACTAGCACCCATGCATGAAAAGCGCAGTCGGGGGGATGAGGGCGGCACGTTTCCACTTGAAAAAAGTGAAACACGTTCTATTTTCATCCAATGGACGACCGCTACTTCACCCCGCCGATTCCGAATGGTTGGTTCCAGGTCGCTTACTCCGACGAGATCAAGCCCGGAGACGTCAAGCCGCTGAAGTACTTTGGCGACGACCTGGTCATCTGGCGCTCGGAAGAAGGCAAGCTCTCCGTACTGGATGCATTCTGTCCTCACCTCGGCGCCCATCTCGGTCACGGGGGCAAGGTCAAGGGAGGCTCGATCGAGTGTCCGTTCCACGCATGGCAGTTCGGCGCCGACGGCCGCTGTACCGGCGTCCCCTACGCAGAGCACATCCCCCGAAAAGCGAAAGTGGGCACTTGGCGCATCAAAGAGCTCGCGAACATGGTGTTGTGCTGGCATCACGCCGAAGGCAAGCCGCCAAACTTCGACCTGCCCGCCGAGATTCCCGAGTGGGGCACATCAGATGGCGTCCGCAACGAGGAGTGGACAGATTTCATCGAGCGGCAGTGGACCATTCGAACCCGCAATCAGGAGATGGCGGAAAACGCGGTCGACTCGGCGCACTTTCACTACCTCCACGGGACGACCAACATGCCGCAGTCGGAGGCCTCGGTCGACGGCGCGATTCTGCGCGTCTACTCGGGCGCCGGCATGGAGACTCCGCGCGGCACCGTGGATGGCTCGATCGAGAGCCTCAACTACGGGTTCGGGCTTGCGGTCGTTCGCTTCAAGGGGATCGTCGAAACTTTGAACGTCGCGACGATGACACCCATCGACGCAGATCACATTCACCTGCGCTTCAATTTCTCCGTCAAGCAGACGGCCGGCGCGGAGATGGCGCGCGGCGTGGGCAAGGCGTTCGTCGCCGAGGTGGCGCGACAACTCGAACAAGATATCCCGATCTGGGAAAACAAAGTTCAATATGAAAAGCCGCTCCTCTGTGATGGAGATGGCCCGATCGGCATCTTCCGGCGCTGGTGCACACAGTTTTATTCCTGGCCCGAAGACCGGCAGGCAGCCGAGTAGTGCCTCGCTTCGAGCCCGAAGAGGTCGAGGCGGCATTTCGGCACTTCTGGTACACCGGGATGATCCGCGAGGACTGGAATGCCTGGAGCGACCTCTTCACCGAAGACGTCGTCTACGACGAGCGCGTTCTCGGTACCTTGCATGGACGCGAAGCCGTTCGGAGCTGGATCGTCCCGCTCATGGAGCAGTACGGCGAAATCTACGGCGTCTACGACTGGCACATGGCCGACCCGAGCGGCCGCGTCGTTTTTCGCATGCACAATCGCCGCGATCATCCGAGCGGGCAGGGCGTCTTGGATTTCCCCGGCATTACGGTTCTGCAGTACGCCGGCGACAATCAATGGTCGTCCGAAGAGGATTACTGGGCCGAGACGCTCGGCGTTCAGCAGTGGCAGGACTACCAAGACGCGCTCGAGAAGTACGACCCGGACCACCGGCAGAAGCGCACACGGAACCATTGGGGTGACGGCCCGGACTGGACGATCGGCAAGGTCTCGTTTTGGGACTGGCCTGACCGGCAGCGCTCTTAGTATTCGGCGTCGAAGTCGATTTCGATGGGCTCTCGGCTCGCGGGTCGCGATTGGCAGGCCAACACCCAGCCGCGTTCGATGTCGCTTGGCTCGAGCGCATCGTGGGTGGCCATCTTGACCTGGCCGCTCTTGAGCAGGGCCATGCAACAACCGCAGTAGCCGTCTTCACAAGACGACGGTGGCTTGTGCCCGGCCTTGATTGCGGAGTCGAGCAGCGTCAAGCCCTTCTCGTAAGGCACCTCGAGGGATCGCCCTTCCAGCACCATCTTGAACGACGCAGGGATCTCGTCGTCGGACTGCTCCGGGACGACCTCCGCGGATTCGTCTTTGCGATCCGGATCGATCGGCGAAATGAAGCGCTCGAATTTGGTTTGACCTGGATCGATCTTGGAGGCCTTGAAGGCCTCCTCGACGGCATCCATGTACCCTGTTGGGCCGCAGACGAAGAACTCCGCGTCTTCCCATTCGCGGATCTGCGCGCGAATCTCTTCGACCGACATGAAACCGCTCGCGCTGTCGAGATGATGGACGACTTCCAAGCGGTTCGGGAACTCGGCCAACCATAGATCGATTTCGTCTTTGAAGATGATCGAGCGCTCGTCCCGGTTGGCGTAAATGAGCTTTACGCGGCGCTCGGTCGTTCGCAGAGCGGACTTCAAGATCGACAACACCGGGGTGACCCCGCTACCGCCCCCGAATAGGAAGATGCCGTGATCTCCTTCGTTTGAGCGAATCAGGAAGCGGCCTTCCGGCGGCTGGACGAGAATCGTGTCTCCTACATGAAGGTTGTCATTGAACCAGTTCGAGATGCGGCCGTCGTCCACCCGCTTGACCGTCACCTTGGGCCAAGCGTCGGTCTCGGGCGCGCTCGAAAGCGAGTAGCAGCGCCGCAGCTTCATGCCGTTCCAAGGCACCTCGAAGGTCAGAAACTGGCCGGCGCGATACCGGAACTCCTCGCGCAGCGATTCAGGCACAGCGAAGACGAACGACCGAGTGTCGTGCGTTTCCTGAATAATTCCTGCTACTTGAAGCTCGTAAAAGTCCGCGGGCATCCGCTGAGGCCTCCAACTAGAACGTGTTTCATTCTAGGACCGCGAAGCCCTGCGGTCCAGCCCTCGCAGTCACTGTGGCAGCGGGCCGCTGAATCACGTAGCCTGGTTGTTCCGGAGAGGCCAATCCCCCATGGACCTCAATCAAATCAGACCCCAGACCTCGGGGCGCCCGATGCCCGTGCGCAGGAAGCAGACCGTAGGAATCGATCTTGGTACCACGAACACCGTGGTCGCCCGGAACTTCGAAGCCCTGTCGCTCGACAGTGGCGGCTTCGTTATGCCGTCTGCCGTCGCGTTTCCGCCAAGTGGGGCAACGCTCGTCGGCCAGCCAGCCCGGCGCCGGCGCGCCATCGACCCGAAGAACACCATTTTGTCGGCCAAGCGCGTGGTCGGCGCGCGCTGGCATTCCTCCTACGCGGCGCAGTTTCGGGAGCACTATCCCTACGACATGCGTGAAAGCTCGGACGGT
>CAMYJN010000182.1 GCA_947258625.1 uncultured Polyangiaceae bacterium
CTGGATCTCAAACCTTCGAACATCATCGTGTGCAACGCAGAAGCCGACACCGGCGTGGGTCAACCCCCCAAGCCCGTCCTGGTGGACTTCGGGCTCGCCGGGCGTCACCTCCGGCCGGGTTGCGGCACTGCAAACTACGGGGCACCCGAGATTTGGGGCTCGGGTGACAGGTCTCGAGCCATTCCGGCCGACGTATACGCGTTCGGATGCCTCATCTTCGAGGCGTACACCGGCAAGCCCTTGTTCGATGCGATCAGCGAGGCCGAACTGCTTGGCCAGCACATGGCCCACGACGGCGAACCCGAAGCCGTGCGCGCGCTGCTCGACAAGGCGGAAACCCGCGAACTCGGCGCGCTGATCGCCCGCTGCCTCCGGCGCGACCCGAAAGACCGAATCACGATTCGCCAGACGCGGCAGTTTCTCGCCGAACTGAGCCTCGGCGCCGAGAACGTCGAGTGGCCTGTGAGAATCGCGAGCTGAGCTAGACCGCTAAACGCGAAGCGGGCTCCGGACCGAAGCCTGGAACCCGCCGCGCAGCAGTTGGGCCCAATCAGGGCGCTAGGCGTGGCTACTCCATCGCGTCGGCGGCGTCCTCAGCGCTGTCCTCGAGGCCGGTATCGACGAGGTGGAACTCGACGCGTCGGTTTTGCGCGAGCTCCTCCCTCGTCTTGGCGTCAGCGACCAACGGCCGGGTAGGACCGAAGCCCTCCGGGATCAATCGCTCCTTGGCAACGTTGCCCCTGCCGACCAGGTAGCGAACGACCGTCGTCGCGCGCATCTTCGAGAGCCTCATGTTGTACTTGAGCTTGCCGGTCGAGTCCGTGTGTCCCTCGACTCGGATGAGCTCGATCTCCGGATGCGCGTTCAGGACCTCGGCCACGTTGTCCAGGAGCGCGAAGGAGCGCTTCTGAAGCTTGTGACTGCCGGTCTTGAAGTACACCTTCTCGAGGATTTCGAGCTGTCCGAGGCCGATGATGACCAGCTGGGCGTTTTGACAGCCCTGATTCTCGACTGTGCCAGGCTCGTCCGGGCAGTTGTCGACGCGGTCGGGCACGCCGTCGCCATCACGATCCGGGTCCGGACAGCCGTTGTTCTCGAGGGTTCCCGGCTCGTTCGGACACTGGTCGTCGACATCCAAAATGCCGTCGCCATCGTTGTCCGGATCCGGGCATCCGTCCTCATCCTCGAAGCCGTCGATGTCTTCGGCGTCATTCGGACAGCCGTCATTGACGTCGAGCACGCCGTCGCCATCGTTGTCTAGGTCGGGACAACCGTCCTCGTCCTGAAAGCCATCGAAATCTTCAGGTTCGGTCGGACACTGGTCGACATCATCCAAAATGGTGTCGCCATCGATGTCCAGGATGGGCTCGACCCCGGGCATCGTGTAGCCAATCATGCCAATGCCGCGCCAATCGGGCGCGCCGTAGCCCGCAGTCACGCCCGCGCTACCCGACACACCCACCACGAAGCCCTTGGGATGGAGGTACTTGAAGCCGCCGAGCACCTCGACGGGCGTCTGCTCTCGGGTCCAGAAGTCGGCTCCGGTATTCGCTGCGGTGCGGCCAAAAGCTTCCGCGGAGACCATGAACTTGTCCTCTGCGATCATGAACAGCAGACCCCCGCCAAAGGTGAACTCGTTGCCGACGAAAAGATTCGGGGCCACTTCCCGCCCATTCATGTTGCCGAGCTTGTAGCCGACCTGGATCGGAATGCGAACGATATCGCCGGCATTGAAAGTCGCCAAGAGCTCGAACCAGCCGCCGAGGTACGGCTTTTTGTCGAGCTGCCCGGCGTACTTCTGTTGATCGTCGGAAATGGACGCGGTGTTGATCGTCATCGTGGCCTGCAGGGCAAGCTCGAACACGTCGTCCCGTGTGCCCAGGATGTTTCCGCGTGCCCCAAAGTACACATCACCGAAGTGGCCGCCGTTCGGGAGCAGGTAGTTGAACATGCCGTTTGCACCGCCAGGAAGCCCTGCCGCTGCATTCGTCCCCGCGTCGATGATGAAATGGTAGGGGATGTCCATGTAGATCACGAGGTGATCCCACAAACCCAAGTTCCACATGATGTGGCCGGTCAGCTGGCGATGAACGACCGACGCGGTCGTGCCGTTCCCGGACTGCTCGAAGACCAGCGCATCATCGTTGTAGTCGATGAAGACCATGATCCCGAACCGCTTGTGGCCCTGGCCGTCTGCCGTACTCGTCGCAAAACCATCGGTCGCAAGCTCGGCCGGCCTGTACTGGTTCAGATCGATCTGTGACGTGAATTGCTGGGCCTGCACCGAGCTCCCGGCAACAAGCACGAGCGTCCCTGCCACCATCGCTGCCAGTGTCGCGATCCAGTCGCGGTTGAACATTCGTAGGTCATCGCTCTGATTCACGCCGTCCTCCATTCACATCCCCGCGGGGACCAACGCCCCAAATCTCCGCGTAAGTGTTGTCCCTAGCCACACTTCGGTAAAAAAAGCGACGCAAAAGCGACTGAACGGACGATCCAAAAGCCGCTGATATAGAAAGAATCCGCTAGGATCACAGCGATGCCCTCGACCCGTTACCGAGCCGCGCCGGCACCTTTGAAAGGCATGCCACCGGGGATTCCGTACATCGTCGCGAACGAGGCGGCCGAGCGGTACAGCTTCTATGGCATGCGGGCGATCTTGGTCATCTTCATGACCAAGTACTTGATGAACACCGAGGGCGAGCTCGACCTGATGACGGACGAGCAGGCGAAGACCTGGTTTCACGTATTTGTGATGGCGGTCTACACGTTCCCGATTCTCGGCGCAATGATATCCGATGGCCTTCTCGGGAAGTACCGGACGATTATGGTGCTTTCGATCGTGTACTGCCTGGGGCATCTGACTCTCGCAATCGACGACAGCAGAGTCGGGTTGGGCCTTGGCCTCGCCCTCATCGCAGTGGGTTCAGGTGGCATCAAACCGTGCGTATCGGCGCATGTCGGAGATCAGTTCGGTCAATCCAACGCCTACCTTCTAACGAAAGTCTTCGGTTGGTTCTACTTCGCCATCAACGTCGGCGCGCTCGCGTCCATCTTGTTTGCAGAGCCTCTCCTTCACCGCTTCGGGCCCTCGATTGCGTTCGGAGTTCCGGGCGTGCTGATGGCGCTTGCAACATTCGTCTTTTGGACCGGACGCAACAAATTCGTCCACATCCCGCCGGGGGGTCTTGCGTTCGTTCGCGAGATCCTCAGCCGGGAGGGTCTCAAGGTGCTCGGAAGGCTTGCCATCATCTACGCGTTCATCTTGATGTTCTGGGCGCTCTTCGATCAGCAGGGCTCGGCCTGGGTGCTCCAAGCGCAGCGCATGGACCGGCACTTCATCGTCGATTGGGATCCATCGCAAGCCCAGTGGCTCAATCCCGCCCTCGTGCTCATCTTCATTCCGCTCTTCAATCGCGTGGTTTACCCGATGTTTGACGGATTTTGGCCCCTCACCCCGCTCCGAAAGATCTCGATCGGGCTTTTCCTCACCGTTCCCGCGTTTCTGCTTCCCGCCTGGCTCGAAGCACGGCTGGATGCGGGGGAAACGGTCAACATCGTCTGGCAGCTCGGCTGTTACATCATCATGACCGCCGCGGAAATCCTCATCTCGATCACCGCACTCGAGTTCTCCTACACCCAAGCGCCCAGACGAATGAAGTCGGTGGTGATGGGCGCGTTTTTCGCAAGCGTCGCTGCAGGAAACCTCTTCACAGCGGCGGTGAACTTCTTCATTCAGAACCCGGACGGATCCAGTAAGCTCGATGGTCCGTCGTATTATCTCTTCTTTGCGGCGGCCATGGGGGTGACTGCCATACTCTTCGTTCCGGTGGCGGTCTGGTACAAGGAACGGACATACATACAGGACGAATCGGCAAACGAGGCCGCAGCGTGAGCACCATCGACAGAGCACGATCTTGGATCGCCATGGACCCTGATCCCGAAACGCGGCGCGAGCTCCAGGCGCTCGTGGACCACCAGGATGTCGCCGCGCTCGAAGAACGCTTTGCTGGGCCGTTGGAGTTTGGCACCGCGGGGCTTCGAGGATTGTTGGGCGCCGGACCATCTCGAATGAATCGAGTGACCGTCGCGCAGGCGACCGCGGGTCTTTGTGCCTGGTTGAAGCGAGAGGTCCCCGATGCGGCCTCTCGCGGCATTTGTGTGGGCCGCGATGCCCGCCCCAAGAGCGACCTCTTCGAGCGTGACGTCATCGAAATCGCCACCGGCGCAGGCGTTCCCGTCTGGAGCTTCAGCGAGCTGGCGCCCACCCCGGTCGTCGCGTTTGCAGTGTTGGAGCTTCACGCGGCCGGCGGCGTGATGATCACCGCGAGCCATAACCCGCCTGGCTACAACGGGTACAAGGTTTACTGGGAGAACGGCGCGCAGATCATTCCTCCGAACGACCAGGGCATTGCCGACGAAATTGAGCGTTGTCCTCCCCTGGAACAGATTCCCAGGCTCTCGGTCGAGGAAGCGAGGGCCCGCGAGTTGCTCCGGGACGCCGACCACGTTCGCCAGCGCTACGTCGAACGTATTGCCGCAGAGGTTCGCGACACCGCCCCCGGCGCTGACCTTCGCATCGCCTATACGGCACTTCACGGAGTCGCCGAAGACACGTTTCGGAAGGTCCTGGCTCGAGCGGGCTTCGCAGATGTACAGAGCGTGAGCGAACAGGCACGTCCGGACGGCAGCTTTCCGACGGTTGCCTTTCCCAATCCGGAGGAGCCCGGCGCGATGGACCGAGTTCTCGCTCTCGCCAACGACGTCCATGCCGATCTTGCGATCGCGAACGACCCCGATGGCGATCGTGTGGCGGTTGCGGTTCGTGGCCCGCAAGGCTTCGAGTCCTTGTCGGGCAATGACATCGGTGTGCTCTTGGCAAACGATTTGTTGGAACGGCATCTGGGCTCCGGTCAGCCGGTCGTGATTTCCACGTTGGTGAGCAGTCCGATGCTCGGCCCCGTCGCGGCGAGCTACGGCGCCCGATGGGAGCAGACCCTCACCGGGCACAAGTGGATCCAAAACCGCGCGCTCGAGCTCGAAGAAGAAGGCTATGTCTACCTTTTCGGGTACGAAGAGGCGCTTGGGTATGCGCCGTCTTCGGCCGTTCGTGACAAAGACGGCATCAGCTCTGCCCTGCTTCTGGCCGACATCGCTTCGCGCTTCAAAGCGCAGGGCGCGACGCTGCTCGACGCGAGGGATCAACTCTGGCGCAAGCATGGTTTCTTCGCGGACCGCCAGGTTTCGGTGCGCTTCGAGGGAGCGGACGCCCAGGCACGGATGAACGCCATTGTCGATCGCTGCAGGGAAAGCCCGCCGCTGGCGATCGGCGGCCAAGCCGTGCTTCGAATGCTGGATTTGGGGCGCCAACTGCAATGGACGCCGCTCGCTGTGAGTCCGCTCCTGGGGCGAGCTGCCAGCAACCTGTTGGTTTTCGAGCTGCAAGGCGGCCATCGAGCCATGATGCGACCGAGTGGGACCGAGCCGAAGCTCAAGTACTACTTCTACGCCGCCGCGCCGGCGCGACTGAGCAACAATCTCTCCGAGGCAAGAGAGAAGGCAGTCGCGGTGCTCGAGCAAATGGTCGACGACCTGGTCAATCAGTCCAACGATTGCTGAGCAGCGCGCGGGCCATCGCGTCCCAAGCCAGCGATGCACGAACCAGTTCTTTGGCCTCTCGGGCAGCCGTACGGTGGCACGGCAGCGGCGGGCGGCCGCACGAATTGGGCGGCGGCAGCGCCGCGCTCAGCCGATGGGCTTGGCGTTCGCAAGTCTCGGAACGTTGAC
>CAMYJN010000183.1 GCA_947258625.1 uncultured Polyangiaceae bacterium
TGCCGATGATGACGATGGTTGTCCGGACGAAGCGGAAGACCGGGACGGCTTCGAGGATCGCGATGGCTGCCCGGATCTCGACAACGACGGCGACGGAATCCTCGATGTGGATGACGCCTGCCCGTTGGTCAAAGAGGACTACGACGGCGATCGCGACGAGGACGGCTGCCCGGAAGGAAGAGAGGGCGACCGTGATGGCGACGGGATTCCCGATACGGTCGACGATTGTCCGGATGAGCCAGAGGACTTCGATGGCTTTCAGGACGAAGACGGATGCCCGGATCCAGATAACGACGGCGACGGAATTCCCGACGAGAAGGATCTCTGTCCGAACGATCCGGAAGATTTCGACGGTTTCCAGGACGAAGATGGCTGCCCTGATCTCGACAACGATAGCGACCGAATCCTCGATGTTGATGATGCCTGCCCGAACGATCCGGAGACCTACAACGGCCATGAAGACGAGGATGGCTGCCCAGACAAGGGCTTGGTGATCCTAGAAGACACGCAGATCACGATTCTCGAGAAGGTCTACTTCGAGACCGACAGCGCCATCATCAAGCCGCGCAGCTTCCCGCTGCTCGATGCGGTTGCCGCAACGCTGAACGCCAGTCCGCAGATCACCCTGGTGGAGGTTCAGGGCCATGCAGACGAGAGGGGTAGCGACGGCTACAACATCAAGCTGACGCGGGCTCGGGCCGCCTCGGTCATGAATGCGCTCATCCAACGGGGTGTCGTCAAGCAGCGGCTGAGGTCTGGCGGATATGGCGAACGATGCCCTGTCGACCCCAAGCACAACGCAAAGGCTTGGGAACGAAATCGGCGCGTGGAGTTCAAGATCATCGAAACCGACGCCGGTCCGACCGGAGTTGAGGTAACATGCCCGCGCGGCCGTTCTCTGGTGCCGAGGTGATATGTCGCGCGAGCGCTTCGTCGAGTTGATGACCCCTGCACTGATTCGATTCAGTCAGGACTTGAAATCGGTCTTACGGATCGTCGAAGACCCCGAGGTCGACGACGAGAGCCGAATTGCGGCGGCCGGCGCTCTTCTCCACGTGATTTTTTCGAACGGAGCCATCCCGGGCGTCCGCGGCGTGCTGCGCCATCTGGGGGATGCACTGCTGATTCGGCTCGTGTTGAGCGACGTGCGCGAGCGATCTCCGGAGGCGTTTGCCAAGCATGCGCAGGTATCGCCGGAGATGTTCGATCCCTTGTCCGACGAGCTCGATGCGATGCAAGCCTACCTCGGCGATCGGGTCGGTGTCCTCCAACAAATTGCCGAGAAGCTTCCGACTGTGAATCAGCAGGGGCATGAAGCCGCGCACTGCGTCGAGGATCCCGAATCGAGCACCTGGCTGTACGACGCGGTTCAGGAAGCCTTGATCGACGAAATCGATTTCGACGAAGAAGACGTGATTCGCGAGCTCAAGCACGTCGACCAGATCTTGGCGCCACTCGCCTCGCGTGTCGCTCGATAGCCAGCTACGCGGCTTTCCGTCCAGGCTCGGTGATTTTGCGCAGGAGCCAGGTTCCGCGCGACGCCTTCACCGGCTTGGGAGTCTTGTGTGCCAGGACTCGCAGCAGCGTGACGGCTTCTAGATCCCACTCCACGAGTCGGAGGATGCTGCCGTTGGGCGCGCGGAGATCGGGTTCGACGTTCGTTCGGCGGCGCATGAGATCATCGGCGTCCGATTGAGCGCGCGTTTCGACCACGAGCATGACTCTTCGCCGAAGCACGAAGCCGACGGGGCTCGAGGCAAGGGCGAAGCTCACAGAGCTGAGCCCGGAGCGGTGTGTCGAGAGGTGAGCTCGAAGCCGCGGCGCTTCATCGGACGACAGCTCCCAGGAAAACGAGATCTCCGGTGCCTCCGCCGGCAAACGCAGCTCCAACGCGAATCGGCGGAGCGCATCGGCTGCCTGCGAAGCAGTGGCCGGCATGTGGTATCGCGTTCCCGTGAGAAATACGGGCAAGAGGAGCAGCGCGGCGGTTGCTTCGCCGAGCGCGATTAGGCAAGTCCCGCTGGCGAGCAGGACCGCGAGACCGGTTGGGCTGGTCCCATCCAGCAGCTCGCTCGCTCGGGTTTCGGGGCACGGCAGCTCTTTCGCGAGAGCAGGGCGCCAATCTTGGGGCGCGGGCGCAGCCGTCCAGCGGACCGGACGGTGAAGCGCGAAGGCGACGAGCGGCGCCGCGCACAGGAAGTAGCTCGGCGCGAGCCATTGACCGATGGCAAGGACGATTCCGCTAACCGCAAGTACAGAGACCCAGGACGAACGCACGAGAAGCGCGTCCGATCCCATGCGAACTTGGACCGTGCGCCGCTTTAGGAGCACCAGGATCGCGACCAGGAGCAGAGGCCAGGCGATCGGGCGTTCGTCCGGCGTGCTCAGAGGACGAAAACCGGTTGGCGTCGGTGCGTCCGGCGCGGACGCGGGCAGGTCAATCGCCCGAAGCGGCACGTCGAGGGTCAGGGGCCAGGCGGTCAAGCGCGGAAGATGGATTCGCCGCCACTCGACGGTGGTTCCGTCGCGGTGCTCTGCGACCTGGAAGTCGACGCCAGGCGGGGTGTCGTGCAAATCACTCGGAACCGATGAGCCTTTGGGAGCCCGAATCTCAACCAGGACGTCATGCAGACCCGTCTCCCAGGCCGGCACCGACCAAACGACGCGCGCGAGTTCCGTTTCTTCGATGGCGCGCACGTCGGCTTGAATTCGGTACCGCATGAATACCCGGTATTCGCCTCTCCGCGGCGCTTCCCTCCTCGGAAACGAGAGGTGTATCCGGCCGTCGTCGAGAACCTCTGCCTCCGGGCGAAAAATCTCGCCTTCTTCCGAACGAAAGTAGGGAGGCCGATAGCGGTCGAGCTCCACGCCGTCTCCCAGGTCGACGAGCTCGAGCTCGTGTAGCCAGCCGGCGTGAATCTCGACGTCCAGCCGAAGAAGTACGCTCAGCGTTGCGTCGCGCTCGACATCCACCGTGGCCCGCGCGCCTTTGACCACCGTACGGGTCCAGGCCTGCGCGGTGGAAGACGAACCAAGAACAGCCGCGAAGACACAAAGAAGGAGGCCTGAACCGAGGCTGGGGCGCATGGACCGAACCTACGGAATTCCTTCGGTCCGGTGAAATTTCCTACTGCATCCGGATCCAGGATGGCATGAACAACAAGACGAACAGAAAAAGGGTTAACCAGCCGACGAGCCTGCGCCGGGGCGAGAGCGGGCCGTCTTCGGTCGGCGGATGGCCTGGGCCGGTTGCGCGGGTGAGGAGCCATAGGACGAAGGCCCAGACCAACCAATGACTGCCCGCAGTCGCGTCCGCTACGAGTGCGTCCCCGCGAAGTCCGTCGAGGTAGCTCGGGATGCCGTACGCCGCGCTCACGACGACGGCGAGCAACGGCAGCAGGCGAAGGACGTACTTGGAAACCTGGTTCTGACGTGGGCCGAGGAGGGCATATGCGATATGGCCTCCGTCGAGCTGGCCGAAAGGAAGAAGGTTGATCATCGTCACGAGCAGCCCGGCCCAGCCGGCGAGCGCGGTAGGGCTCAGCATGATGTCGTACCCCTCGGGGATCGGACCTTGGAGCGCGTTCAGAAGGCCCAGGTACAGAAGCGAACGGCCTTCGAGAACGTAGGGTCCCTCGGGAAGGGGCTGGACGGGCGAGGTGGCGAGGCCGTACGCAATCACGGGGAGCGCGACGGCCATGCCGGCGAGAGGGCCCGCGGCCCCGATGTCGAGCAGCGCATTTCGAGAGCGGATGCGTTCACGGATCTGGATCACCGCGCCCAAGGTCCCGAGCAGAAAGAACGGAACGGGGATGAAATAGGGCGGCGAGACGTCCACGCGATGGTACTTGCCCGCGAAGAAGTGGCCGAACTCGTGGGCGAGCAGGATGGCCATGAGTGGGAACGAAAACACCCAGCCCGCCCCGAGCTCCGCAAGCGAGCTGGGCGCTTGTCCAAGGACCATCCCTGCGCCGACGAACAAGGTGGAGGCAAAGGTCAAGGCAATCAGGGTCAGCGGCAGGGCCCAGTTCACGTTTCGCCTCTGCACGGCGTGCCTGTAGCATGCGCGTTGCGAAGCGCACGATCTGCTATTCTCTGGGGCGGATGGACCTCTACAGCGCGGCCAAGCGGCTCAACCGGCCTTTCGTCTTCACCGACGAACAATCCACGGGGGCTCTGACGATTTCCGACCATGGATTGATTGGCGACGGGTTCTCTGCCGCGCTCGTCCGGGCGGACGGCGCCATCGACTGGCTCTGTTTGCCGCGTTTCGACAGCCCGAGCGTCTTTGCCGCGTTGCTCGACGAGAAGAACGGCGGCTCCACCTCGGTCAGCCCCGTAGACTACCCCTTCGAGAGTCTTCAGCGCTACGACCCGGGCACCAACGTCCTCGAGACGCTGTTCCAAATCGATGGCCGCGGGACCATTCGACTCACCGATTACATGCCCTGGACCGACGACCCGCGATCCGCGATGCACGAGGTTCACCGGCGTGTGCAATGCGTGGAGGGCGAGGCGGTGGTCAAAGTCGTCTTCGATCCACGGTTCGACTACGGTCGCGTCAGCACCACGTTCGAGATCGATGGGCGCTCCGCGCTAGCCAAAGGCACAACAGGAGAGCGCCTCCTAGCCGTTCTCGGCGGCGTTGGACAGTGGGAGCAGCGGCTCGAAGGCGGGGTGCAGGCCGTCTTTCGACTCAAGGCTGGCGAGCGCGGATGGCTCGTCATCAGCTGGAACGCAACGGAGTCGGAGTCGATCCTGGCGTATCGCCCGTTCGACGCGCTACGCAAGACTCGGCGCCGCTGGCGCGACTGGGCGCAGCAGCTCGAGTACGATGGCCCGTGGCGACACCACGTGACTCGATCGGCACTTCTTTTGAAGCTACTCATGTATGCGCCAACAGGGGGGATGGTCGCTGCGCCAACGACGTCGATCCCCGAATGGCTCGGCGGTGTTCGCAATTGGGACTATCGGTACACCTGGACGCGCGACACGGCGATGGCGGTTCGAGCGGCCAATTTGCTCGGCTGCAGGCGAGAAGCCAGCGAATTCTTCCACTTCGTGCGGGATACCCTCGAACGCGATCGAGAGCTTCACATCATGTACGCGGTCGATGGCGGCCGAGTTCCCGACGAACGAACCCTCGAGCACTTCGCGGGATATCGCGGTTCGAAGCCGGTGCGCATCGGAAACGGCGCGCGCGACCAGCTTCAACTCGACACCGCCGGCGCGCTCATGGACGCGGCCTACGTGTACGAGCGCGGCGGCGGCTCACTCACGGCGCGCGGCTGGCGGCGGCTTCGCGGCGTGGTCGAGAACGTGGTCGCCATGTGGGCCGAGCCAGACCATGGCATTTGGGAGCCGCGCGCCGGCAAGCGGCACAATGTGCACTCAAAGCTCATGAGCTGGCTTGCGCTTCGACGTGGCGCCGAGCTTGCGCCGTTGTTTGGTGACCAGTCGCTGCAGGTGCGATGGCAGCAAGTCGCCGATGGGCTGCACGCCGAGCTCTGCACGCGGGGCCTGGACAAAACTGGAAAGCGGTTCGTTGCCGCCTACGATCACGAGCACCCCGACGCGTCCTTGCTCCTCTTGCCGATTCATGGCTTCCTGCCGCCGAGCGACGAGCGAGTCCTCCGCACGGTCGAGTGGATTCAGGACAGCTTGGGCGCTGGGCCGTACCTGTACCGCTATCGCACCGACGACGGGGTCGGCGGGGAAGAAGGCGCATTCGTTCTTTGCGGCTTCTGGTTGGCTGAGGTCCTGGCGATGGCAG
>CAMYJN010000184.1 GCA_947258625.1 uncultured Polyangiaceae bacterium
CGGCGGTTCGGAAGACCTGTCAGTGCGTCGGTTGCGGCGAGTTCCTCGAGTAGACGATTTGCATTCGAGAGAGCTCGGGTCCGCTCAGCTACCTTCCTCTCGAGGTCCTGGTTGAGTTGCAATAGCTGCCTGTTCTGTTGGGAGACCTGTTCAAAGAGCCCCGTAAGCGTCGCTACGAGCGGCTCCGTTTCGCTAGCCGCCTCGCGCTGCTGTCGCTCATAGGCTTTGGCCGGCGTGCTGCCGGCCCTGATCGCGGCAACCTGGCGAGCCATGTTTTGGTCTTGCACGAGGATGTGATAAGCGAGCCAATGAACTAGAAACGCCAGCAGTGATTTCGCCGCGTCCGCGTCTTCCGGATCGACTCGTTCGGTTTGGCGAGTTACGCCTTCAAGAAAGCCGGCGTGCTCTTCACGGTGTAGCTTCAGGTGGCGCGGGTCAACGCCGACCTTGCACATTAACTCCTCTTCGTCGGCGAAATGATAGTCGGCGTAGTCGGCAAGTTCCTTCAGTAGGCTTTCCATTTGCTGGAAGTCGAGCGCGTTGTCCGAGAGCGACTCGCCGAAATGATTTATCATCTCGATCAGGTGGCGATGTTGTCCGTCAACCCGGCCCAGGCCGGTGACAAAGTGTTCGGTCCAGTTGAACGCCGCCATCGTCTCCCCATTGCTCCCCAGTTATCAATCGGCGCCGGCAGCTCGGCGAAGGAGATAACTTGCTTACAAGATAGACGGTTCGCAGCTAGACCCAAAATTGGCCTTCCCGGGCCAACGCCTCGTGAGATTGCCGCGCGCCCGGTCTTGCGAATGCGCGCCTTGACTTATCCAATCAGGGCTTGTTGAGTGCGGACCAATCCAGGTATTCCGGAGCTGAGTTCGTCACCCCCAGAATCAATAGTGCTCGGTTGCCGTCGGTGAAGTACGGATCGCCGGTCAGATTGCGCCTTCGTTGGCCTTACGTCGCGGCCGGGACGCCCGCGACGTATCCAAACTTTGCCAGGCGTCGCGCCCCGGCCAGATTGTCGATGACCTAGTCACGCGCTTCATCCTCGCGTACAAGCTCGGCCCGACGATGGTGACCACGGACGTGACCGAGGCGCTCGACGAAGCCTTGGTGCTCATTGGGGTGCAGAGCATTCGAGTCCGCCACCACCGGGTCCTGCGCCCCGTGCCAACGCGGCCTAGGCCAAAACCATGAACCGTCTCTTAACAAACCTGTCCTCTTGTCCGAAATCTTCTGACGACGTACACTCAAGTTCGTTATTTCGATAACACGTTCAAGTAATGTTTCCAGGAGGATGCGATGATGCGAGTGTTGGTCGGGCTTCTTGCCGTGGGTTGTCTGGTGGCCTGCGGAAATATCGACGAACCGACAGGAAGCATGAGCTACGCGGTGGAGGATCCGGGCTGCACCAACGAGGACTGCCCTCCCGATCCGGGCTGCACCAACGAGGACTGCCCTCCCGATCCGGGCTGCACCAACGAGGACTGCCCTCCCGATCCGGGCTGCACCAACGAGGACTGCCCTCCTGACTACTATGAAGGCTGCTGCTGCTTCGAGGACTACGAGCCCGACGTCCCCGACGTCCAGCGGCTGTGCTGCTGCAAGGACAAAAAAAACGTCACGTGTCGCCTCAGCGAGGTGATCGACGTTCGTCACCACATCACGATCCAGGACGTGGCCCTGACCATGGGAGGCGGAAACGAGGCCAAGTGCAAAAAGCCGTGGCGGCCGGCATCCAGCACGATGCCCTGGTGGACCAAGGGTGCAGGTTGCGGCTGGATGAACCAGATCCACAAGTGCGGCCCGGTGGCGAGCAGCCCCGACGGAGGAGTGCCCGATGCTGGCACCGACGCTGGACCGCCGACGGACGGTGGGTAGACAGATAGCGTCGTACATCGGGTGGAGATCCGACTTTGGTTGGCGGTGATACGACTGCTGCGTCCGCGAACATTCTGGAGTCACGGCGGCGCATTTGCGACGGCGATAATAACACTCACGGATTGTTGAGTGAATGGTGGTCCGCACACGCGACAGGACTCACCTCGGTTTGCCTCCATTCTTGCCCGACGGGCCTGACGGCGGGCGGCCCTGAGGCGGTCCCGGACACGATCGGTTTGGTCGCGGTTTGGTCGGGAGGGATCCGACCGACGTTGCCGGTGATGCAAAGCCACACGAAGCTCAACCAACGCAGCTGGCAAGCGAGCGATCGGTGCAATCATCCCGATCAAGGCACCCGGCGCAATCGATTTGCTCGCCAAAGGCCCACTTGTCGCGGCCTCTTAGCCCATCGGGATGACGGTGAGCGCCGATGTCAGAACCAGACGTTCGTGTCCGGTGGTTCTGCTAAGCACACGTGTCCGCTACCGAATGGTGACTGTAGGGCAGGGGGCCCGCAATGGGCAGGGCGGCGAGTGGTTCGGAGCACGCGGTGAATCTGGGGACCCGTCTCCTCGTCGCACTGGACGTCTCTGCCAAGCCGACCTCTTCAACCGTCGCGGCTCTCCTTGAGCGTGCTCAGCAGCACCCAGCGCGCGAGGATAAGCTCGCGGACCGATGCAGCCGGATCATCCAAAACATGCCTAGCAAGCCACACGATATGGGGTGGGATTACTAATCCCATGAGCGCGCTAAACGGAACACTTTCGCGCGCTACGGCACACCCGGCCGAATCACGAAACCCCGGGAAATGCAGGGAAAAGCCAATCGTGCATTGGTCTCCGGAGGCAGAAGTCGGGGGTTCGAATGGGTGCCCCGACGGCGTTTGTTTGCTGGTCTCTTGGCTCATCGGGCTCATGTTGAGGACCCATGTCAAAACCAAACTGACGCGTCGGGCGGCTCTCCGAGATTGAAATGTCGGGTGAGTAGCCCGTGGGTCGGCCCTAAACCTCCAATCTGTCCTTGACGTTTTCCATCGACAACTGGGCCTCTCGTTGGTTGCGCTTGAACACGACTTTCTCAGCCAGCTTCCCCAACACGGGAACCGGGATGGTGTAGTCGACTTCGAAATCCAGCTTTGTCCCGCCTTCATGAGGCGCGAAGGTGAACGTAATAGTGCTTGTCATTCCCCCTTCTTGCTTGGAGACCGAGCGCTGGTTTGGGACCTGCTCGGTAATCTTGCTCTCTCCATGAAACGGAATCCCAATCATTGAGTATGTCCAGCGGTTGTGCTGGCCAACGCCCGAACCGGTCACGTTGGTCACCTCCGTCAAGCCTACGAACCACTCTGGGAGGTTCATTGGGTCGGTGACGTATGCGAAGACCTTCTCGACAGGTGCATTAATGCTGATGCTTTTGTTGATCGTGGGCATGCCTTCACCCTCCTTTTCGGGAAAGCTTGGACGTTAGCAGGGCGTCCGATTCTTGGGCATACGTAATTGTTCTCACGTTCGTCGCAAGCACGTGACGGGGGCCGCCGAATAGATCAGTCGGGTCGGGTGCGCTTGCCGCGCGAAGCGAGCGTCCCCGCGAAGGGGCATCGCCTTCCACAAGCGGGGGTCACCATCTTCGGCTGGCTCCGAGAGATCTCAACGCGTGCTCGAAACTCATACGTAGGCGCCGTGAACAATTACGTATGGAATCCAAAACAATTGCGTATGGAAACAAAATGGAAAGAAGCGTAGCAAGATGAGAGCGTCCCTTGCCGAGCCATGCGCTCGAAGGAGAATTGATCATGACAAGGTTTGCGTTTGGTTATTTCGCCTCGCCAATGCTCGCCGTCGTCGCCGCTGCGTGTCTCTTTGGTGGGTGCGGAGATGTCGATACCTTCAAATTGCGCCCCGGTTCCTGGGGTGAAACCGAGCCGCTTGCCGATTGGCAGGGGGCCATCGTGGAGCTCGTTCACGTGACCACGCCCTGTAACGAAGTTTCCGACGGGCTTCGGGCGTTCGTCGCCGATCACATGGAATTCGCGAACTGCGCAGTCGACGCGCCCAAATCGCTGTGCTCGCCCGGAGCAGAGGCGGCAGTGGCGATCGACGTGCAGCCTCACAGCATCATCTACGATTTTTCCAACGTCGCAGATCCGGGCGTCTTCGGGCGCGCGGACTTCAACGGATACGTCATTGCCGATCTTCTGGGCGCCGGGCCGAGGATCGTCGCGGCAAGCATCGATCGCGAGGCAACGACGTTTGACCTCGATGACAATGACATCGTCGTGGATGGGGACTCGGTTCGCGCGAACTTCGAAGGCCTTGCCTTCGACGCTGGCGATTTCGTGAAGATCGACCTCGTTTTCGAGAGCCCCACGGAGCCCTGAAGCGACGGAGCTCGGGCGCACCCGGCACTCGGCGAACCACCAACCCCCCCCGCACACGGAGTCAGGAGACAGCAGATGGATCGCGTTACCACCACGTTGATCGATCTTGCGGAAGCCGCGTACGATTTCGAATCACGCGATTCCGAATGGCTCCCAGGAATCCTGGCCTCGGGCCGCCCGCTTCTCGATCATGGGCTCGGCGTGGCAGGCGGAATCTTCGCCCGTTCTCGAGATGGACGCGAGGCGGTGCTGCGCGAGTTGCACCTGATCGCAGCTCCCGAACGATGCGCACGGCGGCTCGCTCGAATCGCGGCGGACATCCCGCACTCCGAAGCACGATCGGGCATTTGCATGACCCTCAGCGAGGCAGTCGGCGAGACGCATGCCTTGGTTTCTGCCGGTTGGGCGTCGCACGGCGGCCGCGCCAGGGACGCGCTTGGCCTGTGGGCGACCGACGCTTCCGGCGCAGGCGTGTTCATCATCGCGCCACTCTGCGAACCGACGAAATTGAGCACGAGCGTCCGACGCCGATGGCAGATGGTGGCAACGCATGTCAGTGCGGGCTTCCGCCTGCGCAGAGCTTTGATCGGGGCAACCAATCCTTCGGCGACTGTGCGTGCACGCAAGTCAGTCCGAAGCGATGCCAGACGGGCGCTTCGGGACGCCGCGGTCTTGGTCGACCGGACGCGCGGCCGATCCCGCAGACACGATGGGGAGGCCGCCCTCCGACTTTGGCACGACGTCGTCGAGGGCCGCTGCTCGATGGTCGACTGGTTTGAGTCGGGGTCCCGGCGTTTCATCTTGGTCGTTCCCAATCCCACCGGCATGTGTGATCCGCATCACCTCACGAAACGCGAGACCGAGGTGGCCACCTATGCGGTCCTCGGCGAGACCGGAAAGCTAATCGGCTTGCGTCTGGGGCTTTCCACCTCCCGGGTGTCCAGCGTGCTCCACGACGCGATGCGAAAGCTCCGCGTCCACACGCAGGCAGAGCTCGTCGCCAAGCTGAGGCCACTGGGCGTCGTTTGACGGGGATGGGCTGCCTCCGCAGCGCTAGCTCGAAGCATTCACGAATGCGCTCCCCAGGTTAGTGCCAGGGTTGCTCACTTCTTCTTGCTGGTCCAGAGCGGCACCGGCAACTGGGACTTCAGCGAGGAGGAAGGCAGCACGTGGATCGTCTGGACCTACACGTTCGGACTGACGTCCCCCCTCGCCTATCCGCTCGCCATTCCGATCGTCCGCCTCTTCAATGGGTGGTTACAGCAGGGCCTCGATGCCATCCGTGCGGAGCTCCTCGCTTAGCGGCGCGAGCGCTGTGGTTGATGGTCAACAAGGAGAACGCTCTCTTAGCCTATTGGGACCATTCTGAGAGCCCAATTGCACAGAACTAGTCAAGATGTAGCGACCGACTCCGATCGCAGACCGTAGTTTACGCTGCGAATCGGAAAAGACCGTAGCGCAGAGCTACATACGAAGGGAGTCGGTCATGTCGAACCATACAGCAAGC
>CAMYJN010000185.1 GCA_947258625.1 uncultured Polyangiaceae bacterium
CAACAAAGACGGTCAGATCGACAGCAACGACCGCATACGGCAGTTCAACAATATGTTCACCTTCGGCCTCATCTTCGTGCTTCCGCCGAAGACGAAGACTACCGACTGAGCTCTCCATCGGGCGGCAGCGCGAGCCCGAAGGGCGAAGCCCGGCGCGAAGCGCCGGCAAGGCAGAGCGAAGCGCATGCCGCGCCAGGGAGGATTACGGGTGGGGGTGGGCGGGGCGGTGTCAACAAACCGTACCAGCCAACCCACCCAAGACCTGACCCCGCCAGCACCCGCGGCAGCACGAGCCGTTCGACGCCGCCCCGTCCGCTGAACTCCCGCGTCGCGCTTTTTTCCGCGCCCCGGTATTACTTCTTTCGGACTTCGCCCTTCTTACCTAGCGAGTAGCCGGTGGGCATTTTTTTGGTGGCTTCTTCCTTCACGTCGGCCAGCTTCCAGCCGCGGTCGATGTAGCCGTCGAGCATGCGCATTCGCACCCGCACGCTTTCTTCCGCCAGAAACGCCTTCGTCATGGGTTCGAGGGCCGCGTCGGCTTCAACCTGGGCCAGGATTGCACCGGCGGCGTGGAAGCGGACAGTCTCGTTCATGTCTTCGAGGAAGCGGGTCACCGCGTCGACGATGCGTGGGTCTTTGCATTCCTCGAAGCTGGCGATGACGTCGATCTTCTTCTGAGGGTCACGCTCGTATTCGATGTCCATCTTCGAGAGCAGCTCGAGCAGGGTCGTGGTCACTTCTTCCTCGCTCTGAAGCTCCCGAAGAATTTTCATCGGCCAGGCCAGGGTCTCCGACGTTGCCAGGAAATCACGCACCGGGCCGAGCGCCGCTTCCCCGTTCTGGACGACACCTAGGAACGCCGCGTTCTTCTCTTCGCCATCGGTGATGCTCGGGTCGACTCGAATGGCGAAGCGGGTCAGCAGCGCGCGAATGGCCTCGTCCGAGCCGTCGCTCGCGAGCACTTGAATCGACTCCCAGCGCTCGTGCTTCTGAGCACGCTTGTTCGCCACGCGCGCGACGTGCTTGCTCAGCCCGCTGCCGCCACCCTTGAACACATCGAAAAGCCCCATGACGCGACAACAACTAGGCCGAACAGACCCGCGGTGCAACGAGAGCGTTCCCCAACGCCGACGCGCGGGCTTAGTGGATGACCACCGGCTTCAGATTGACCTGGTTATCGATGGTCTCGACCTTGAAGCGCACCATTTGCGCTTCGTGTTTCTTGATCAGGTGCGCGGCATTGCCTCTGATTCGCTCGATGAAACGGGCTTCGGGGATGTTCGAAACATCCTCCCCGGCCGCTTGCTTTGCCGCGACATAGTCCTTGTAGAGCTGCGCGTAGTACTGGCCCTCCGGAACCGCAGCGAGAGCGGAGGCCTCCGGGCCATCGGCTTTGACGGGGCTGGTCGCGCTCGACCCAGACGCGGATCCCGAGCTGGAGGTGCTCACCGACTCCCATCCGCCGCTGCTCGTCACCGCCCGCCCTTCTTCATCTTCCTCGGCGACGCCGGTGAACAAATTGATCATTTGGTTCACCCGATACGAAAGGCCGCCGAGCTCAGGCGTGTCCACTTCGAGCCGAACATCACCGCGGCCATTGATGACCGCGAGGATGTCGTCTTCCATCTGCTCGATCGGATCCATCAGGCTGTTGGCGATGATGTAGCCGTAAATCGCAACGCCGGCGATCCCCAGCAGCGTGAGCCAGAGGATCATATTGGCCACGCCGGCAAGCGCGGTGTGCTTAGCATGATCGGCCAAGACGACGTACGCGGCCTCGACCCCGCGCGCCATCGGCAGCGCCGCGGTGATTCCGACGTATTCGTCACCGGCAAGTGTCGTCATCCAGGGCAGCGTCGGTTTGCCCTGCAGCGCAGCCAGGGTCCCGTTGTCGAGCGGCGGCGAATACAGGGCTTCTTGCAGCGCATCGCGGACATCGACCGAGGTCGACGTGCTGTAGATGCGCTCGCCCATGACGAAGAGCAGGTCGTGTCCGATCAAACTTGCTTCCTGCTTGGCAAAGCCGTTGGATAGGTCGTATCCGACGAGCAGGGCGCCGACGACGCCGCCTTGGTCGTTGCGGACGGCCGCGACGCCCACTTGAAGGAGCTTATCCTCGTGCGCCCAAACCCCGTACCTCGAAGCGCCGCGCTGCAACACGCGGCGTAGCACCGGCACGCGATTGAGCAGGGGGTCGCCGTACATTCGATTGCGGTCGGTGTCCCGGGCGATGACCCGGCCGGTCTCGTCGATCACCGCAACGATGTGCGGCCGCTCGCCGCGACCGCGCGCCGGATCCTGGAACCACTTGGACACGTCCTGCGCTGCCTCGTAGGCCCGCCGCCGTTGGTTGGCTTCCCCGAGCGCCGTGAAGACGTTCCGAACCGAGTTGCTGGTGGCGCGGTTCCCTACCCCTTCGGCCAGGCGCGCCCCATCGGCCCGCCACGACCGCGCAAAAAGCTCCGAATCGCCGCCGATACTGTCCTCGAGCCGCCTCGAGAGCTCCGAACGCAGCTGGGTTCGCACCACCAGGTACGACCCCAGGCCAACCAGCAGTACGATCACGAGGTTGCCCGCAATCAGCTTCAGACGCATGTCGCGACTCCCCTCAGCATGACCCCCACCGGCTGATTCCCCCTTTTGATAAGGGGGGTTAGACCGACCGAGCCCGGATTATCACCGTGCTGTTCGAGGCGTCAAGCTCGCGTCACGATAAAGCTAGAGCTGATCCGATGTTTGGGATCGAGCCACAAGACTACGCAGGGGAATTTCGAGTAAGGTTCGGATTCGAGGAAGTGGGCGCGATCGCGTGCCGGCGCTATCCTTCGACTCGCGGCGATGCCAAAGGCGTGGAGCATGTTCTGTGATTGCCCGGAGCTGGCAGTCGAGGTGGCGCGCGGCGCCGGGCGGATTGGTCTGTCGTTGGAGCCGGCGGTCCACGAGCGGCCCTGGGAAGCCGCGATCGACGCCTTGAACCGCGGCGGTCTCGCAGGAGTCGCCGTCAAAACGCCCCTGAGCGCCAACGCCGTCGTCCGGCTGGCCGAGGCGATGCGGGCTCGGAAGCAAAGGATCCCCGTGGCGGTCATCGGCCCTCAGCCGCTGGGCCTCCTTCACGACCTGGGCCTGCCCGCCGTCGACGAAACCGGCCCCCTGGTCGCCGTCGTTGCTTTGCTCGAGCTCGAGACCGAACGCCCCTGGGCGGCCACGACCAAAGAGCTCCCTGCGGTCGATCGCGTCCGGCTTGGTGAAAGCGTGAGTCACCGAAGCGATGGTAGGTTCGTTCGCATCGACGACGGACTCATCGCCCACGAAGCCGACGGCGGGCCGAGCAAGCCGATCGGCTCCCCCCGGGACGTCGCAGCTGCGCTCCGGGCGCTGCGCGCATCGCAAGACCCCTCCCGTCCCAAGGTCCCGGTGGTCCGGGGCGTCGAAGCCGATGCCGTGCTCGACGTGATCCTCGGACCGAGACGCGCGCTCTCCGATCCCGCCAGCAAGGCAGCCCTCGAGCCGTACGACGTTCCGCTGCCCCTCGAAGAGCTCTGTGCCACGCCTTCGCGTGCAGCGTCCGAAGCCGCGCGCATCGGTTTCCCGGTTCGTGTCGCCCTGGCCTCACCCGATCTCCGGCTCTGGGACCACCCGGACCTGGCCGCTGAGGTCTACTCGGCCGGCCAAGCGCGCGACGCGTTTCGCCAAATCATGGCCATGGCCAAAAACCGATCGCCCGACGCAAGGCTGCTCGGCGTCACCGTCAGCGCCTCGACGATGGCGCGCACCCTGCTTCGCGTTCGCATGGAGCCCCTCGCCGCAGGCCCGGTCTTGGCGGAGATCGGCTTTGCCGATCCCCACGGCCGTGCATCGGGCGATACGACCCAAACCGTTCTCCCCGCAACCGCCAAGGCGCTCGAACGCGTCCTGCTTCGACTCCGAGGAAGCTCGCTGCTCCTCTCAGGCACCCCACAAGAGCGAACCCAAGCCGTCAGCGCCATCGGGGATGTCTTGATGCGCCTGGCCGCCTTCGTCCATCAGTGGCGCGAACAAATCGAATCCGTCGAAGTCAACCCCTTGGCCATCCTGGTCGGCGGCGACCTCGAAGTCCGAGAAGCCTGCGTCACCGTCGGCGACGCGTTTAGCCGCTCGCTGAACGCCAGCGGCTGAGCCAGCAACGCAAAGCGAAGGTCCCCGGCCGCGCGGCC
The DNA here is from genome assembly GCA_947258625.1 of uncultured Polyangiaceae bacterium. Taxonomy (GTDB): domain Bacteria; phylum Myxococcota_A; class Polyangia; order Polyangiales; family Houyiibacteriaceae; genus SG8-38. Next base: position 4,194 of record CAMYJN010000185.1, read on the forward strand.
TCATCGACTCCGATACGGTTTCGCCAATAGCTGACGCTGACGCTGTGACACTGACACTGGCACTGACACTGCCACTGCCACGGCCACCGTCACGGCCACGGCCACCGTCACGGCCACGGCCTAAACAAACCCCCCCGTCACCGACCCACTCCCCCGCACCTCCTCCGGCGTCCCCGACGCAACCACCCTCCCCCCATCTGGCCCCGATCCCGGTCCCAGGTCGAGCACGAAATCCGCATTCCGAATCACATCGAGCTGATGCTCGACGGCGATGACGGTGTGACCGCCCTCGACGAGCTGATGGAGGATGCCGATCAGCTGCTCGACGTCGACGAAGTGCAGGCCGCGTGTGGGCTCGTCGAAGATATAGAGCGTGGGCTTGCGTGCGGGCTGTGCGAGGTCGCGGGCGAGCTTGATACGTTGGGCCTCGCCGCTGCTCAGGGTGGTCGAGCGACGGCCGAGCTCGAGGTAGCCGAGGCCGACGCGGCGCAAGGCTTCGAGGCGCGAGCGCACCGCCGGCACCGCTTCGAAGAGCGTGTGCGCCTCTTCGACCGGCAACGAGAGCACCTCGGCGATGCTCAAGCCGCGATAGCGAATTTGCAGCGTCTCGTCATTGTATCGGCTGCCGCCGCAGACTTCGCACTCGACTTCGGCATCGGGCAGGAGCTGCATCGCGATTCGCTGCACGCCTTCGCCCTTGCACGCCTCGCAGCGGCCGCCCTTGACGTTGAAGCTGAAACGCCCCGCCCGATAGCCCCGGGCTCGCGCTTCTGGGAGCCCGGCGAAGAGCTCTCGCAGCGGCCCGAGCAGGCCAAGATATGTGGCTGGGTTGGAGCGGGCGCTCCGTCCGATCGGTGTGGCGTCGACGAATGACACCCGCTCGAGCCCCCGGCCTCCATCGACGGACACGCCGTGAGGAACCTCCGCTTGGAGTCCCAGCTTCGCCCGAGCAGCGGGCAGCAGCGCATCGACGATCAGCGAGCTCTTGCCGCTTCCGCTCACCCCCGTGACACAGCAAAGGGCACGCAGCGGAAACTCGGCGCGAACGTCACGCAGGTTGTGGAGCGCCGCGACCCGGACGGCAAGCGAGCCCGCACCGGCGCGCCGCTGCGCAGGTACTCCAACAGTGCGGCGCCCCGACAGATAGGCGCCGGTCAGGGAGTCCTCGTTGGAGAGGATCTCGGCTAGGCTACCTTCAGCGACCAGCGCACCCCCGAGCTCGCCCGCACCCGGCCCCATCTCGACCAAGTGCTCGGCGGCGCGGATGGTTTGCTCGTCGTGCTCGACCACCACCAAGGTGTTCCCGAGGTCGCGAAGATCGCGAAGCGTACCCAAGAGCTGGGCGGCATCGGCGGGGTGAAGGCCTGCGGTCGGCTCGTCGAGCACATAGAGCACACCGGAGAGTCGAGAGCCGAGCTGCGTCGCCAGGTGGACGCGCTGCGATTCGCCCGCCGAGAGGCTCCCCGCGCTTCGGTCGAGGCTGAGGTATCCAAGCCCGACGCGCCGCAGGAACGCGAGCCGGTCGGTCACTGACTGCAGC
>CAMYJN010000186.1 GCA_947258625.1 uncultured Polyangiaceae bacterium
GGCCCGCTCGAGCCGCTCCAAGAACACGCCCACGTCGCCGTTGGCGGCCTCCAGGGGCACATGACCGGTGAGCCAGCGGCTGATCCATGCCAACATGTCGAGGCCGCGCCGGAGCTCTCCCACGCCGAGCCTCATGTCTTGCAAAGCGTCGTCGGAATCGTCGTCGGCTAGACCGACCTCTTGGAGAAAATCCACGTTGGCACTGATCGTGGCCGCGGGGTTGCGGAGGTCATGAACGAGCAGGCCCAACACATGGCCCATCTCGTTCGCATCGATCTCCTTGGGCTTCACCATCCGAGGCCCTTACCACGGCGTATAACTCAAGGGAAGAAGAGCACGTCAGCCTCGCCGTGCTCTTCGATGAGGGCGGCGATGTACGAGAGAATTGCGTCCCGGCGGTTTAGAACTTCGGCGATCTGGGCGTCGCTCAAGAGGGGAGTCGACGGCTGACTCGGGTCTCGCGCTAGCTCCTTGCGGATCGATTCTTCGTCGAGGGCTGCCAGGTGACGGACCAGAGCCTTCGAGAATCGCTTGATGCCCGTGAGGCCTCCGAGCAGCTTCTCGTAGCGTCCTTTCAAAAGAGGCGTCGAAAACGCGCGATCGTTGTCTCGCAAGAAGGCGCGCTGCCGGTCTCGATCCGTGGGGAGATTTCCACCGCTGAACCGGTCCCAGTTCCCGATGAGCAAGTCGAAAACCGTCATGGTCGATAGGTCCCGCGCGAGCGCGCCCTTGCCCTGGGGAATGTCTCCGTCCCGGAGCCAGCTCTGCCATCTTGCTTTGTTTTCGAGCCCGACCGAGCGGAGGCCTTTGACCCAATAGACGGCAGCACCGGGCGCCGAGCCGTCTTCGTCCCACGAGACCGCGCGTCGAATCGCCCCTCGGCGATCGAGCATGTCTTCGTGAAACCGCTGATTGATCTCTTTCCAGGTGGCACGTCGGTAAACTGCAGGGGGTACGTTGTCGAGACCGAGCAGCCGGCTAATCCGATACGCGGCAATCTCGTAGCGGTAGCCGTCCTGGATCTCGTGGCTTCTGATCCGAAGAGCGGCGGTCACTCGCGCGACGGTCCGCATCCGCAAGACAACTGAGCTGTGACCGACGGGCTTGAAGCTTCGTGACTCCGCGGAGGAAATGACTTCGAGAATCTCGTCTTGTTCGAGGTCGGTTCCAACGAACCTGGGCAGCAGCCCGGACTCGGCGCTTGCCACCGAGCCCAGCCAGATGACCGCGGCCGCCGTCAGCGTGAAGCTAGCGGACGCCTGCGAACAGGTTCTTCGCAATGACCATCCGTTGGATCTGAGAGGTGCCTTCGTAGATCTGGAGGATCTTCGCATCGCGCATCAGCTTCTCGACCGGGTATTCGGTGATGTACCCGTTGCCGCCGAAGACCTGAACCGCATCGGTCGCCACCTGCATCGCACTGTCTGCGCCGAACGCCTTGCTGTACGATGCTACCAGCGAGTTTCGGCCGCCCTGATCGATTTGCCAGGCCGCCTTCCAGACGAGGAGTCGGGTGGCCTCGTACTTGATGCCCATCTCGGCGATCATGGCCTGAACCATCTGATGTTCGGCGATTGGAACCCCAAAGGTCTTTCGCTCGAGCGCGTAGGCGATCGATTCTTCGAGGGCGCGCCGCATCAGACCGCAAGCACCGGCACCGATATCGGGTCGAGTGCGGTCGAAGGTCTGCATCGCCAGCTTGAAGCCGTGCCCTTCCTCAGCGAGCACGTTGTCGGACGAAACGCGGACGTCTTCGAAGTTGACGACGGCGGTGTTGCTCGCGCGCTGGCCGAGTTTGTCTTCGGTCTTCCCGATTGTGACGCCGTTCGCATCGCGGTCGACGACGAACCCCATGATGCCGCTGTGGCGGAGCGACGGGTCGACGGTGGCGAATACGATGTACCAGCTGGCCCAGGCCGCGTTGGTGATGTACACCTTTTCCCCATTGAGGATCCAGTCATTGCCGTCTTTTCGGCAGCGCGTTTGGATCCCCGCGGAATCGCTTCCCGCGACAGATTCCGTGATCGCATACGACGCAAAAATCGGCTCTGAGGTCAGCATCCCGAGGTACTTCTTCTTTTGCGCTTCGTTGCCCGCGATGAGGAGCGGCGTTGCAGCAAGCACGTTGGCCGTCATGCTGGTCTGGATGCCCGTGCAGCCGAACGCGAGCTCTTCGGTGAGAAGCACGTGATCGACTTCGCCCATGCCTGCGCCTCCATACGCCTCTGGAATGTTCGGCCCGACGAAGCCGAGCTCCCAGGCCTCTTTGAAGACGTCCATCGGAAACTCGTGGGTCTTGTCCGCCTCGCCGGCGATGGGGACAATCTTTTCGCGGGTGAAACGGCGGCTCTCCTCCACGAGGGCCTTCTGTTCGGCGGTCAACTCGAAATCCAACATGTTGCTACCTCTCGATCAACGGCGCCGTTCTTGCTCGCGACGCTCCAGCTCGGCCCTCACGGCCTTCGCTCCCATTCGAAACCCGAGCGCAAAGCCAATCAGCAATATGCCCGGAATGTAAATGATATGGCCCACGGATGGCATCAGCTGCCACCGCTGGCTCGAATCTCGGCACTGAGCCGCTCGAGCTCCTCCGCCGTGTTGCGCTGCAGGCCGCGCATTCGCATCAGATAGAGAAAGAGCAGCGCCCAAACGATCGCGTAAGCCCCCAGCATGAGCGCACCGCCGGAAACGCTTTCGGCTTCGGGCCCGCGGACTCCGACAAATTGTGCGGCCCTCTCCTCGGCCGCGTCTTCGTTCGTTTTGGCAGACCCGCCATCCGGCTCGGCCGGCTGCTCATCTGCAAGAGCGAGGGGAGTGATGAGCATCGTGCATCCCAGCACGAGCGCGGCGATCAAAGGTCGCATGTCAGTTCCTTCATCGGTGCATCAATTCGAATCGTAGCTTCGCGGTTTGTTCCCGCTGTCGTTCAGCGGACGCCCGCGCCCAAATCAAGAGCACGGCCAAGCCGGTGAACGCGATGAAGCTGAGGCCGAGCGCCCAGTACATCTCGGACTCGAGCCCGCCCCCCTTGCCGGTGATGACGGTCGGGTGAACGCCCCTCCAGCGCTGCACGCTGTAATGAATCAACGGCAGGTCCACCAACCCGAAAAGCGCCAAGCCGGCTGCGAAACGCTTCTCGACTTCGCCCGCGCTGCCCATCGATCGAAGGGAGAGGTACGCGGCGAAGATCATGCCAGCAAGCAGCGTCGTCGTGAGCCGCGGGTCCCAAGTCCACCAAACGCCCCAGGCCTTGCGCGCCCAGAGAGGACCGGTCAGCAAAACGATGAGGCAGAACAGCGAGCCCACCTCTGCCCCTGCGACTCCCAAGGCGTCCCACTTGGGATCACGCTTGAGTAGGTACACCGCGCTGCCGACGGCCGATACGCCGAAGCCGATATACATCGCGTAGGCACTCGGAACGTGGAAATAGAAGATCTTCTGAACGATCCCCATTTGTTGCTCGACAGGGGCAACGACGAAAATCGTGTAAAGGGTAACGGCAAAGAGCGCCAGGGTCGCGAACGAGATCAGCGACCAGGCGGTCGAGCTACCGGATTGACGTGGACGGTTCATGACTGTTCTCGGTCGGACGCTAGCATGCAGCCGCTAGGGCGTCAGCCTGGCCGGCCCCCAAATTCCTCGAATAGATTCGGCCGGACTTGCTGCTTTTGCACTGCGCCGCTAAAGACGCCGCTGATGGATTTGCTCGACAGACGGTTCCTTTTCGTTGTGGGCAAGGGCGGTGTCGGGAAGACAACCGTGGCAACCGGGCTCGCGCTTGCGGCAAGTCGCCGCGGCAAGAAGGTCCTATTGGCGCTCGTGAACTGCCAGGAGCGCGTCAGTGAGCTTCTCGACACGGATCCGATCGGCGCGGAAATCGTCACGATTCGCGAAAACCTCGACGCGGTGAACATGACGCCGGACGCGGCCCTCGAAGAATACGGGCTGATGATCTTGAAGGTGAAGGCCGTCTTCAACGCGGTCTTCAAAAACCGTCTGGTGCGCGCCTTCCTCAAGGGAACCCCCGGCCTCGAAGCGTGGTCGATGCTCGGGAAGGCATTTTACCATGCATGCCCGCCGAGGGGAGAGCCGGACTACGACCTCGTGATCGTCGATGCGCCCGCGACTGGACACGCGCTCGACATGCTTCGGGTGCCATTCGTCATCGAAAGCGTCGCACCGCCTGGGCTCTTGAGGCGGGATGCGGCGCGGGCGGTCGATATGTTTCGTGACCCCGAACGATCCGGCGCTGTCCTGGTCACGCTTCCGGAATACATGCCCGCGAGTGAGACAATCGAGCTTTCAGACGCCTTGACGAACGAGCTCGGGATCCCGGTGTTGCAACTCGTCATCAACCGCGTGCTCAACGTACTTTTCGCCGAAAAGGAACGACCCGTTCTCGAAAGCCTCCCATCGGAGCTTGCAGACGACAGCGAGATTCGCGGACTGGCCATAGCCGGCAAGCGGCGCGTTCTTCGCGAAACGGTCCAGGCGCGGGCCGTGCGGCAAGTGTGTACCCACATCGACGCCCCTTGGAGCGAGCTGCCCTATTACGACGGTTTGGAGAAAGACCCGGACACCATCGAGGCGCTGAGCCACGCCCTCCTGAAGACGGTATGATCGGTTGCGGGCACTCGATGATGCACTAACTTCGACCTCGAGGTCTTCATGCCAGGCTCGGCTACATCAGGTCTTTCGTTTCAGACACCACTCATCTTCGAGCAGGGTTCGCCCGGTCGCAGCGGCGCGTCGCTCAGCGCCGACGACCTTCCCCAGGTCGACCCGGAGCGAGCATTCGGCGACATGGCGCGACAGAGCCCACCGCAGCTTCCAGAGGTCTCCGAGCCTGAAGTCGTGCGCCACTACGTCCGGTTGAGCCAGCAGAACTTCGCGATCGACATCGGAATGTATCCGCTGGGCAGTTGCACGATGAAGTACAACCCAAAGGTCAACGAGTGGGCAGCGCGCTTGAGCGGTTTTGCAAACCTTCATCCCTACATGCCCGACTCCCTCGTCCAGGGCGCTCTCGAGCTGATGTGGCGGCTCGAGCAAGGGCTGGCCGAGGTGTGCGGAATGGATCGCGTGTCGCTGCATCCGGCCGCAGGCGCACAGGGCGAGCTCACCGGCCTGATGATGATTCGGGCGTACCACCGTGCCCAGGGTCGCGATCCCAAAAAGGTGCTGATTCCCGACACCGCGCATGGAACCAATCCCGCCTCGTGTGCGCTCAATGGCTTGCAGGCGGTGCCGTTTCCGGTCGGCGAGGAAGGGATCGTCACCACGGAAGCGTTGGCACCGTTCGTCGACGACGACGTCGCGGCCGTCATGGCAACCAACCCGAACACCGTTGGCCTCTTCGAATCGGAGATGGCGTCGATCTCCGAGCTCGTGCACAGCAAGGGCGGCCTCGTCTACGGCGATGGCGCGAACCTCAATGCCTTGATGGGCAAAGCACGGCCAGGCGACCTGGGAATCGACGTCATGCAGTTCAATCTGCATAAGACCTTCACGACCCCGCACGGCGGTGGCGGCCCCGGCTGCGGTCCGGTGGGTTACAAGGCCCTCCTCGACCCCTTTGCACCGACCCCGGTCGTGGAACAGCGGGACGGGCGCTTCATCCTCGACTACGACAGCCGTCCGGCTTCGGTTGGCAGGTTGCGATCGTTTCAAGGCA
>CAMYJN010000187.1 GCA_947258625.1 uncultured Polyangiaceae bacterium
GACGTCATCGACGGTGACGACACCGAGCATGCGGGACAGCCGGTCGACCACCGGAAGCGCAGCCAAGTCGTACCGCGCGATCGCGTCGGCAACTTGCTCCTGGTCGTCGAACGCCGACACCTTGAAGACGTTTTCGACCATGATCTCCGACAGAGACTGTCCCGGATCACTGAGGATCAGGTCGCGAAGGGACACCACTCCGAGGAGCTCTCCGCTCGGCCGGCAGACGTAGATGTAGTAGAGCATTTCCGCCATCTCTTCGCGTCCGAAGCGCCGCGCAGCCTCCATCGCCTCCCAGACTTTCGTCTCCGGCGGCAAGGACGCGAACTCGGTCGTCATCAAGCCACCGGCGGTTTCGGGCTCGTACTGGACGAGCTCCCGGACTTCTTCGGCAGCCTCGGGCTCGCGCCGCTCGAGGGCGGTGAGCAAGGCGGCTGCATCGTCCTCCTCGAGCTCCTGGAGCAGGTCGACGCGGTCGTCGGGGTCCATCTCGCCGAGCAGCTCGACCGCACGGCCTGTGTCGATCGCGTTGAACACCAGAACCTGACGATGCGGGCTCAGGCGCTCGACGACGTCGGCGGCGGTCTCCGTTGGCAAGGCGCGCACGAGCGTGACCGCCTCCCTCGCAGACAGATCCTCGAGCAGCTCTGCGATGTCCTCAGCGTGGAATTCCGAAACCGCCTCACGAACGGCCTCCGGCCCGATCGCGATCGCGTCTTGAAGGTCCGGTCCTATCAGAGGTGCCAACCGCATCGCGCCCGATTCTGGCGCATGCAGCCAGCCCCCGCAGCAAAAATCTCGCTTACGCGGCTTCTTGCTTCTTTCGGAAGCGGATGTTGATCAGCTCGACCAACAGGGCGAAGGCCATGGCGAAGTAGATGTAGCCCTTGTTGATGTGCTGCCCAAGGCCTTCGGCGGTGAGCAAGACGCCGATCAGCAACAGAAAGGAAAGGGCTAGGATCTTCATGGACGGATACTTGTTGACGAAGTCTCCGATCTGCTTGGCAAAGATCAGCATCACCCCAATTGCGATGATGACCGCCGTCACCATCACCTCGATGTCCTCGGCCATGCCGACCGCGGTGATCACCGAGTCGAGCGAGAAGATGATGTCGAGCACCATGATCTGGGCAATGATGCCCGGCAGGCCATTGAACCAGCCCTTGATGTCCTCTTGGTGCTCGCCTTCGACCTTATCGTAGATCTCCTGCGCGCTCTTGGCGATCAAGAACAGCCCGCCGCCGAGTAAGATGAGGTCGCGGCCAGAGAACGAATGCCCGAAGACTTCGAACAGCGGCTCGGTCAGCTGCATCACCCAGTTGATCGTCATCAGCAGAGCGATCCGTGTGACCATCGCGCCGAGAAGGCCGAGCCGATAGGCCAACCCCTGCTTCTCCACTGGCAGACGGGAAGCCAGGATGGCGATGAACACGACGTTGTCGATCCCAAGAACGATCTCGAGGAGCGTCAGCGTGAGCAGCGCGACCCAGGCATCGGGATTGGAAAGGAGCTCGATCATTCGCTTGGCTTCTATTAGCGTGACTCAGCCGTTCTCCGCAAACCCCGCTTGGCAAGTCGAGTTCGTCGGGGTACCTCGGAAGTCATGGGACACCGATTTGCGACGATCGCTGCGCACGCTGGAAAGATCAGCGACCAAGCCGGACAGCCGGTCACCTCGCCGATTTCTCTTTCCACGACGTACCTGCTGCGCGGGCCTGGGGAGCAGGAAGAACATGCGTACAGCCGTGTCAGCAATCCGAGCCGAGATGCGCTGGAACACAGCCTCGCGGCGCTCGAAGGCGGATCGAGCGCGTCTGTGTTTTCATCCGGCTGCGCTGCCATGCACGCGGCGCTCCAACTCCTTCGCCCAGGCGATCGGCTCGTGGCCTGTGGCGACATCTATGGAGGGACCTATCGGCTGACCGAGCAGCTGGTGAAGCCGATGGGGGTCGAAGTTGCCTGGGTCGACATGTGCGACCTGGCTGCGGTGGAAGCCGCGATCGACGAGCGGTGCAAGATGGTCTGGATCGAGACGCCGACCAACCCTTTGCTCCGGGTGTTCGACATCGAGGCCGTGTCCGCCCTGGCCCGGGCGAGCGGCGCGTGGACGGTCGTGGACAGCACGTTTGCAACGCCGATGCTTCAGCGGCCGCTCGAGATGGGCGCCGACTTGGTCGTACACTCGATGTCGAAATACCTGAACGGGCACAGCGACGTGGTCGCCGGTGTCGTGGTCAGCCAGAGCGACGAGCTTGCCCAACGGCTTCGCTTCATTCAGCGCGCCGGGGGCGCAGTCCCGTCGCCCTTCGACTGCTATCTCGTGGCGCGAGGGGTCAAGACACTCCCGATTCGGATGGCGCGACATTGTGAGAACGCCCAAGCGCTTGCCGAATGGCTGCGTACGCAGGACGGCGTAGCTGCTGTCCATTACCCTGGGCTCCCAGGCCATCCCGAGCATGCGCTAGCTGCCCGGCAGATGAGCAGCTTCGGCGGGATGGTGTCGTTCGAGCTGGCGGGCGGCTCCAGGAGCGCGGGGACGGTCCTCGAGCGCGTCCGACTGTTTTCGCTCGCCGAGAGTCTCGGAGGAGTCGAGTCGCTCATCGGGCAACCGGCCCTGATGAGCCATGCATCGATGCCCAAAGAGGTTCGGGAAGCCCAGGGCATTCGGGGCGGATTGATCCGGCTTTCGGTAGGTCTCGAAGACATCGAGGATCTCCGAGAGGACCTCGAGCAGGCCCTTCTCGCCTCATAGTTGCGAGGCTTTGGTCAGCTGGCTAACCTGATCGCGTGGGGTTTGGAATGAACACCAGCCGTCTTGCGGGTCTCTTACTTTCGGTTTTGGCGCTTTCGTGCGCCCAGAATGGCGGTCCTGTGCTCGTGGATGCGGAGTGGAGCCTCAGCTGCCCCTCTGGCGGCGGCTCGAATTGCGGATCCTGGGCGCTCGACAGCTGCATCGGCGAAGGCAGCGCTCGCGCGATCCTCGGTGAGCACGGTCAGCCCGAGTGCGGCGATCGGATCATCGCGATCTGTGAGGCAGTGGAGCGAACCGGCGGCATGGAGGACATCACCCTCGAAGCCAACGTTGACCGCAATGGCGGAAGCACTCCTCGGTTCGCCTTCGACCTCTCGGTCAAGATCAACCGCAGCGACGACACCGTGGAGCTATGTAACATCACGGTGACTGAAGACGAGGTGCCCTACGACGTCGGTGCCTGTGGAGAAGATCCGCCGTCGATGGAGCAGCCGTGTCAGCTCTCGAACATTTCAACCGAAGGCAACGAGGTCGTCTTCGACCTGCAGTGCGAATCCTTGTTCAGCAGTGTGACCGGACTTGCACTTAACGTGGGTGCTCCGGGCGGTGGCCCGACGACGATTCAGTTCGCCAACTGCAGAGGCTTCTAGAGCGATTTCTGCGAGTGGTCGTTGCCGTCGAAACGCAGTGCGGTCGGCTTGTCGTCCACGATGGTGTGAATCTCGACGGGGCGCGTCCAGACACGGGATAGCGCTTTCACGACTTCCCTGGCCCAGTCCAAGCGCAGGTCGGCCCCCTGGTGACGGTGCTCGAGAAGGAGCTCGGAGCGGTTTTGGTGGTTTGCGTCGACGACAGAGATGATCGGGTTGCCGGCGTTGGTGAGGCTGGTCAGTAGCTGACTCTTGACCTCTTGAAAGGTACGGCTTTCGATCTCCCAGCGATCGTTTCGCTGATTGTAACCAAAGGAATAGAGCTTTTGATCCGCGACGAAGTCCTCGGTCAGGTATTCGTCGATGAAGGTCACGTCATTGTACAGGGAGCGCACTTCGAAGATCTTTTCGCGGCCGAGGCCGGTGCGGCGGTCCCAATGGCGCTTGAGCCCCCAGTCATCGCAATCGTCCCATTCCTTGCCGAACTGCCCTTTGTTCCAGCGGTCCTCGATGTGCCTGAAGAGCTCGATGCCCAGCTTATACGGGTTCAGCTGTCCCGGTGTGGTTGCCAAGACGCTGGCGCAGCGGTCGGCGTAGTCGACGATCTCGCTCGCGTCGCAGATGCTCTCCGTCATGAGGCGGCTGTGCCAGTAGCTCGCCCAGCCCTCATTCATGATTTTGGTCTGCATCTGCGGCAAGAAGTAATAGGCTTCGGCGCGAATCACGGCGAGGCATTCGCGTTCCCATCGCTGCAAAGGAGCGTTTTCGAGCAGGAAGCCAAGCACGTCGCGCTCGGGCTCCAGCGGGAATCGCTGCGCTTGTGCAGCCTCGTCGACCAGCTTCTGTTTCTGTGATTCGACGAACTCCTCGGGGTTGATGAACGACTCCATGTACTCGCGATCGACCCGGAGGAGTGGCACCTCGGGCGTTTCAGGCGGCTCTTCCTCTTCGGAGGTGCTCGGCGAGCTCTCTTTGGGCAAGAAAGGCTTCTGTGGATCGATCAGGTTCTCGAGGCTCAAGCAGGCGTCGATGAACTGCTCCACCGTCTCGATGCCGGTGCGGTTGGCCCATTTCCGAACGATCGCCCCATGATTGGCCATCGCATCGATCCACTTGCGAACGTCGGCGCCGCTTTTCGGGTCGCGTCCCTGGCTGGTCATGCGGAAGCAAAAGTTGTTCTTGAAGAAGTCGACGTGCGCGTACACGTGTGCCATCACGAGCTTCTGGTCGACGATGCTGTTGCCTTCGAGCAGGTAGGCGATCGACGGATTGTTGTTGATCACCAGCTCGTAAATCTTCGAGAGCCCGTACTCGTGGCTCTTGCTCAAGCGCTCGTACTCCATCCCCCAACGCCAGTGAGGATAGCGGGTTGGGAAACCGCCGTACGCGGCGACCTCGTTCATCTGGTCGTAACTCAGAACTTCGAAGATCGTCGGAAAGAAATCCAGGCCGACGTTCTGCGCGAACTCTTCGATTCGTCGCTGCTCGTCGCGGAGGTAGTTCGGGAGGGCCGTTTTCAGTGCGAATTGGGCCACGTGCTACTTGCCCTTCCCCAGGAACTCGCGAATCGACTCGACGATTGCGTCGCGGTCGTTGATTTCGCTCGTGATTAGCTGTTCATCGCCAGCGAAGTGCTCTTTGAGGTCCTTGATGAACTGTCCCGAACCATAGGGGCTATCGACTTGGCCGTAGCAAAAGACGTTGGAAGCCGGGAGTAATAGCTTCTTCAGGATGTCGACACAGAGCAACGTGTCGTCAACGCTCCAGTTGTCGCCATCCGAAAAATGGAACGGGTAGATGTTCCATTCCGAGGACGGGTAGTCTCGTTCGACGATCTCGGCCGCAAGCCGATATGCTGAGGAGATCATCGTTCCCCCCGACTCTCGGGTGCGGAAGAAGGTGTCACGGTCGACTTCACGCGCGGCCGCATCGTGAATGATGAACCGAGTCTCGATGCCTTTGTATTGCTTGCGCAACCAGGTGTCGATCCAGAACGATTCGATGCGAACGATCTCTTTTTGCTCATCGCCCATCGAGCCGGACACGTCCATCATGTAAATGATGACCGCGTTCGCAACCGGTTCTTCCTCGGTTTTCCAGGATTTGTACCGCATGTCCTCGCGGGTCGGAATGACCACCGGGTGCTTTGGATCGTAGGTGCCCAGCGCAATTTGACGGCGTAGCGCGCTTCGAAACGTCCGCTTGAAGTGACGCAGCGAGTTCGGCCCGACGTTGCGAACGCCGATGTAGCGATCT
>CAMYJN010000188.1 GCA_947258625.1 uncultured Polyangiaceae bacterium
CGCCGCTGGTTTCGAGCAGGACTGTGCGCCCCGCATCGCAAAGTTCTTTGAGCAGGGGAATCGCGCCTGGCTGCAGCAACGGCTCGCCACCCGTGAGCTCGACGAGGGGCGTGCCAAACGAAAGGGCCTTCTTCAGGACCGCGGCGCGCGGCATTTCGGTGCCGCCCTCGAATGCCTGCGGGGTGTCACACCAGCGGCAGCGCAGATTGCAGCGAGAGAGCCGAACGAAAGTGCAAGGCAGCCCTGCGAAGGTCGATTCACCTTGAATCGATTCGTAGATCTCGTGAATTCGTATCTGCTCGGCGTCGGTCATCTCAAGCGTGGGTTGCCGGTGATGAGGATCAGCATCTGTCCCTCCTGCGCGGCACGTTCGGGTACTTCGACGATCAAATCCCACATTCCGGGCCTCGCATCCACCTCCAGGGTCTGCGTGCGTCGACGAACACAGCGCTCGCCGTTTTCATCGATCCGAACCCAAAGAACCCGGTGCTTGTAGCCAGCGAGGTCGAGCGCAGACGCGCGGAGGCGTGTGCGCTCGGCAAGCTCGAGGCGATGGCGGTACAGGCGGGAGCCGGGTTTGAGGGGGCCGCAGTGCTTGGGGAGGGTCTCGGCGAGGGGGAGATCGGGTTTGGAGACGAGGGCGGAGAAGGGGAAGGGGGGCGGAACCGGAGCCGGAACCGGAGCCGGAGCCGGAGCCGGAGCCGAGGCCGTGTCGGGATCGACGTCAGTGCCAGCGTCAGTGCCAGCGTCAGTGTCAGTGCCAGCGTCAGTGTCAGTGCCAGCGTCAGTGTCAGTGCCAGTGCCAGCGTCAGGGCCAGCGTCAGGGCCAGTGTCGCTGTAACTGTCGCTGCCGCTGTCCCTGCCGCTGTCCCTGACACTGACACTGCCGCTGTCCCTGTCCCTGTCCCCTGCCCCCACTGCCTTCCTCACCGCGTCCAGCATCTCCAGCGTCAGCAAGTTCCTCAGATTGTTCCCGTAGCGCAGCCCCTTCTTCGTCAACTGGCATGCAGCCTTCAGGCCGCCCTGGCCCAGGACATTCGGATGCACGCCGTCTCGGGCTAAACCTTTGCGCCGGAGCGCGCTGAGGGTGGCGTGGTAGTCGATGTACGGGAGTGACCAGTGCTTGGCGACCGCTTCGGTGATCGTATTGAACCGGCTGATCCAGCGGTCCTTGTAGCTGTTTCGTCTTGGGAGCGCGGCGCCGAGGATCGGGACGACGCCCATCTCGGCGAGCTCTTCGACCAAGTACACCAGGCGCTTCACGTAGACCCGCTCGTTTTCGTTTTGGGCGTCGTTGCCGCCGAACAAGATCAGCGCCCAGCGTGCTTGGGTGCGCTCGAGCTCGTTTCGGAAATTGGCTGGGCGGCCTCCGAGGACGTAGCGGAGGTTCCAGCTCACGCCCGCTGCTTCGCTTTCACGGTTGAAGGAGTTGCGGCGGCCGGCCGCGAAGTACTCGAGGGTCTCGGCCAGGTCACCGTGCTCGCCAAGCTCCACGTACGGGGTCGCGAAGCAATGCAGGAAGGCTCGGCTGGCCACGCTGGAACCGCCCATTTTGGAGAACGCGTCATCTCGCAGATCCGGATTGCGCCCATGGATCTCCCGAACATGCTCCGTGACTTCGGCACTCAGTCCGGCCGCTTCAGCTCGAGCGCTTCCTGCGACAACCAGTGTCAGATAGAAAGCAAGGGCGGCTGGCTTCATTGAATCGCGCTCGCGGGAATCACGTAGAGCCGGCTCGGCTGACCGGCGGCGGTCCGGTGCTGGTTGTCGGTGAGGAGGATCGCCGAACCGTCATCCATCCAGACGAGCCCTTCGAAGTTCGGCAGCGGCGACACGAGCTCGGATAGGTCGGCAGCCAACGTTGGCTCGATCCACTGCCCTTCGGGACCGCGGGGGATCTGAAAGCGAAGGAGGCGCGAGACGCCATAGTGGCGCTCTACAGCGAGCGCGACAATCGACTCTCCGACGAGCTTGCAGCTCAGCGCCGCGAGCTTCCCGGTTTCGCTGGTGAGCCGCACCCGGTGCGCAGTCCACGACCGGGTTTTCGGATCGAACATTCCAACGGGTGCCCAGCGGCCCTTGCGCTGCCGTTCCACGAGCTCGGTCGCCAACACGAAGAGGCCATCTACGTGACAAATCCCCTCGATGCCACGGTTATCTGGGGCGGTGAGCTGCCAGCGGGCGTAGTCGAGGTTGCCGACCGGAACGACCACGAACCGACCAGCGTCGAGCCGGCCATCGAGGATGATGTCGCTGAGGCGTCCCTTCTCCTGGGTTTCGGTGCCGAGCAGGAATCGCGTCCCGTCCACCCAGGCCATCGCTTCGAGATCCGTGCCGGCCGGCGCGGCAACGACCGGGTAGCGGGTGACGCCAAAGGTCTTCGGGTCGATGCGGAGCACCGAATCTCCGTCTTCGCCCGGAGCCCAGAACGCACCATGATCATCGACGGTGAGACCGGACAGGCCGGGAACTTCGGACGCCAGGGTGACGATGCGCCCTGGGCCCCGTGGCTCCTTTTTCGTGCATCCAGCGCAGGCGAGCAGCAGCACCACGGCAACCGCCACCCACGCGGGCATGATCAGCGGACCGCTTCGAGCACTGCCGCGGCGCCGAGGCCACCCGCAGCGCAGATCCCGAGCAATGCGGTCTCTCTCCCGCTGTTCGCCAACTCGTTCGCGACGGTCGTCACCATGCGCGCTCCGGTGGCGCCAAACGGATGACCGATCGAAAGCGAACCGCCGTATATGTTGAAGCTGTCTTCGTCGATTTCGCCTACGGCCTTGTTCCTTCCAAGCCTGACCTCGGCGAAGCCCTTGCTCGCAAGCGCCTTGGTCACCGAAAGCACCTGCGCTGCAAACGCTTCGTGCATGTCGACGAGATCGATGTCCTTGAGCTCCATCCGGGCCCGGTCGAGCGCCTTGGGCATCGCGAGCGCCGGCCCGATGAGCAGCTGGTCGGCCGGGTCGACGCCGACGTAGGACCAACTCCGAAACGCCGCGAGCGGCTTGTACCCGAGCGCGCGCGCCTTGTCTTCGCTCATCAACAAGACTGCGGCCGCGCCATCGGTCAACGGTGATGCGTTGCCTGCCGTGACGGTGCCGTCCTTTGCAAACACCGGACGGAGCTTCGAGAGCTTCTCGACGCTCGTGTCTCCACGCACGATGTTGTCGGCGTGCACCCAACCATCGGGTGCTTCGACGGCCGTCACCTCGTGATCGAAACGGCCCGAGGCAATCGCTTGGGCAGCGCGGTGATGTGATCGCTCCGCGAAACGGTCCTGCGCCTCGCGCGAGATCTCATTGCGCCGCGCCATCGATTCCGCGGACTCGCCCATGACCTCGCCGGTCGTTCGCTCAGCGATTTTCGGCATTTTGGGCAGGATGTCGGTGATCGGCATCATCTGAGCCAAGACCCCGAGGTAGTCCCCGGGAGTGGCAGCCTTGCCGAACGCAAGCGGGGCTAGCGCGTGAACGGCTTTTTGCGGCAGATTGAGCGGCGCATTGCTCGTCGAATCCGAGCCACCGGCAATCACCACGTCGGCCTCGCCGCGCTCGATCGCCGCAGCCGCAAGCGTGACCGCCTGCAGACCCGACGCACAGGCGCGGGTGCAGGTCATGCCTTCGATGCTCGGAGGCAGGCGCAGGTCGAGTGCGATCTCGCGCGCGATGTTCGGCGCGTGCGACGGCAGAATGACCCCGCCCCAAATGATGCTGTCGATTTCTTGGTGGGGAACGTCGGTTCGCTCGAGCAGCGACCGGACCGCGATGTCCCCCAAGTCGATGCTGTCGAGCTTCAGGAATTTCCCAAAGGCTTTCACGAACGGGGTTCGAACGCCGGCCACGATGACCGCGCGCTGTTTCTTGCCCCAACCATTCTTCTTCTTGGCCATGCTCATGCTCCTACGAGTGCGCCGCCACAGACACGGACGGTTTGACCGGTCAGCCCGATGGCACCGGGGGTGGCTAGAAAAGTGATCGCTTGACCCACGTCGTCGGGCCTGCCGCCTTGCCCGACGGCAGACATGCGGCGTGCGACCTCTCGGATCGCCACGGGCATTGCGTTGGTGAGCCTCGTCTCGATGAAACCAGGCGCGATCGCGTTGACCGTGATGCCCTTCTTCGCGACCTTGGCGGCAAGGGCTTCGACGAAGCCGACGATGCCCGCTTTGCCGGCCGAATAGTTGGTTTGACCTCGATTTCCGGCGATTCCTGAGACCGATGACAGGCAAATGATGCGTCCGGCTGGCCGCAACACCTCGTCTCGCAGGAGTCGATCGGTGATTCGGATGACGGCGCCGAGATTGATGTCGACCGCCATGTCCCAGGCGTCGGGACTCATGCGCCCAAGGGTCTTGTCGCGTGTCACACCTGCGTTGTGCACGACGATGTCCACGCCGCCAAACCGCTCTTTGAGCTCGGCGGCGATTCGCTTTGGCGCATCCGCGTCCGTGATGTCGACGAGGAGGGTGGATCCGCCGATGCGCTGCGCCACCTGGCTGCACGGCGCGTCATCCGCGGGTCGATCGAGACACACGACGTGCGCGCCCTCCGCGGCGAGCAGCTCGGCCGTAGCCTCACCGATGCCTCGAGCCGCGCCGGTGACGAGGGCAACCTTGCCGCCAAGCACGTGCGTCTCGGGCGCCTCTTCACCTTGAGCCGAGGTCGTGACGTGAAATGGCTGGCAGCTGATGAACGCCGACCGGGGAGACAGGAGAAAGCGAAGCACGGCGTCGAGTCGCTGCTCGGCGCCCTCTTGCACGAACACACTGTTGGCGATCGAGCCGTTGCCGCCGATTTCTTTCGCGAGGCTTCGCGTGAAGCCCTCGAGGCCAGCTCGCGTTGCCGCATGCACCGGCTTTTTCGCATCCGACGCTGGACGACCGAGCACGACGACGCGGCCCGATCGATTGAGCCGGCGAATCCACGGATGGATGAACTCGTAGAGCTGGTGAAGGTCGTCCGGTGTATCGAGGCCCGTGCCGTCAAACACGATGGCGTCGACGCGCGCGCCTTCCGGGGCATCGCCGGGCGCGACGAGCTGCGGAGCTCGCGCCCAAGCTTCGCCAGGCCCGACAAAAGGCTGGATGGCAGCCTCGGAGGTGCCAACGACCAAGGGGTAGGCGCCGGCTTTGGTCAGGCTCTGGGCAAGCACGGTCTGCAGCGCACCGAAGCCGCACACGAGCACCTTCTTGTCGTCGAGCGGCCGCTCCTCGTAGGGGCCTTTGGCCCGCGCCAATTTCTCCGGCACCGGGATCGGAAGGCCAAGGGTCTTGACCAGTTTTCGCGCGTTCTCGTTTTCGAGCAGAAAATCCGTCATGCGAGCTCAGCTCCTCACTGAATAGGTTCCAACCAAATAAGCAGGGCCGCCGGGCGCGTCCCCCACAAACACACTGTCGTCTTCGATGTAGAGGCCGACCCTGGCGGGAAGCACCAAAGGCTTGGTGAACTTCACGTCGATCGATTCGAGCCGGGTCACGTCGCCGGAAAAGAGCGAGCGGTTCAAACCTTCGATCGCGCGCGCCATCGTCGAGAAGCCGTGATTGATGATGTTGCGGAAACCATTGGCGCGAGCGGCCGGCGGAATCCAGTGGATCGGGTTGAAGTCGCCGGTGAGCTTGGCGAACTCCAGCCCCACGTTCGTGCCGAGCTTCC
>CAMYJN010000189.1 GCA_947258625.1 uncultured Polyangiaceae bacterium
GCCTCAGTCGATGCGCCCGATGCCCTCGGCCCCCTGGCGGTTGGACACTCTTCGTTCACCGCCGTCGACGCCGCGCGAGGCGATCGATCGCTGCCCGTCGACGTCTGGTATCCTGTAGATGACGAAGACGCGGCCGACGCACCACTCGCCGAATACCTCTTGCTCGACCCGCTCGGCCTTCCTTCCGAGGTCGCAGTCGAGGGTTTGCCGGTATCGTCACGGTCGGAGCAGACCCTTCTCGTGTTTTCCCATGGCTATGGGGGAATCTCGATTCAGTCGTTCGGCCTGATGGAGGCCCTGGCCAGCCACGGTTTCATCGTCCTCTCCCCAGAACACACCGGCAACTCTCAATCCTCTTCGACCGACTCCTTCGACGAGGCCGCCGCCAAACGCGTCCCCGACATCTCATTCCTCATCGACACGATGTTCGGCCGCAACGAGGACCCACAGGACGCCTTCTACCAACGCATCGACGAGAGCGCGGTCGGTGTCATCGGCCACTCGTTTGGCGGGATGACAGCTGTCGGAATGGCGGCGGGTTGGGCGGGCGCCCCTGCGGACCCCAGAGTCACGGCCATCGCCCCGATCTCCGCCGTCATCGACGGTGAGCTGCAGAGCGACGACCGGCCGAGCCCCAATGCCGGTTTCACCGGGGAGCAGCTCGAGAGCATCACCGTGCCGGTCATGCTGATGGGCGGCACCGAGGACATCAACGTCCCGATCGGCAACAACGCGATCGCGTTCGAGCAGATGGTCAACGCGTCTCCGCTGTACAAAGTCGACATCATTGGGGCGAATCACAACCACTTTGCTGCGATCTGCGCGATCGCCGATTGGCTGATCGGCTTCGCCGGGGGCCCGGAGGTCTGGCCCGCCCTCGGCGCCGAGGCACTCATCGAACCCTACGAGGCCACCTGCAGTCCCGACGTGCTCCCGATCGAAGAAGCCAACCGCCTGCAGAACCTCTACGTCGTGTCGTTCTTCAAGTCGCAGTTGCGCAGTGAGCCCGGCTACGATCGGTTTCTCACCCCCGCGTTTGCTGCGACCGAGCCCGGGGTCACGGTCACCGTGAAGTAAGAGACAGGCCGGGCGTGGCGTGACCGAGAAGCATTCACTCGATCGCGTCATGTTCATCGGATGCCTGATCGTCGCCGGCGAGGCGGTGTTCAGCCTGCCGTTTCACGTTGCGCGATTTTTTCGCCCCACGGTTCTGCAAGTCTTCGACTTCACGAACACCGAGCTCGGCGCGGTCCAAGCCGTTTATGGCGTAGTCGCCATGCTCGCTTACTTTCCTGGCGGGCTATTGGCCGACCGATTCTCCGCGCGCCGACTGCTCACCGGCTCTCTTCTATGCACGAGCGCGGGCGGCCTGTACTTCGCCACGATTCCAGGCTTCAACGGCGCCTGGTGGCTCTTCGCCTACTGGGGTCTGACCACCATTCTCTTGTTCTGGGGCGCGCTCATTCGGGCCACCCGAGAGTGGGGTGGAACCGACGAGCAGGGCCGTGCCTATGGCCTTCTCGACGGTGGTCGCGGCCTCTTCGCCGCAGTCCTCGCGGCAGGTGCCGTATTCGTCTTCCAGCTCATGCTTCCCGAAGACGCGACGACCGTCACGGCAAACGAGCGAGTGGAGGCGCTCCGCAACGTCATCTTGGTCTACACCGCGGCGACAGCCCTTGCCGGCGTTCTGTGTTGGCTCTTCGTCCCCGAGCAGCCGTCACGCCTGGTGGAACAGCTGCCGGTCCTTCGAAACGTTCGTAAGGTGCTGCGACTGCGATCCGTCTGGCTCCAGGCGCTCATCGTCGTCTGCGCCTACGTCGGATACAAGGGCATCGACAACTATTCGCTCTTCGCAGTGCAGGCCTACGGCATGAATGAGGTCGAAGGTGCGAAGCTCACCGCGGTCAGCGCATGGGTCAGACCGGTGGCAGCGATCAGCGCTGGCCTCCTGGCGGATCGCTTCACCTCCTCGCGAGTCTCCGCCTTCTGCTTTGCCACCATGATCGCCTCGTACCTATGGTTCGGCCTGACCGCCCCCGCGCCCTCCACGCCGTGGATCCTTTACGCCAACGTCCTCGTCGGTTGCGCCGCCGTATTTGGCCTCCGTGGCGTCTACTTTGCGCTCTTCGAGGAAGGCTCGGTCCCCCTCGAAACGACCGGAACCGCCGTCGGCCTGGTGTCGGTGATCGGCTACACGCCCGACGTTTTCGTGGCGCTCGCTGGCGGCTGGCTGCTCGACCGTGCCCCCGGCATCCCCGGCCACCAACACTTCTTCTTGTTCCTCTCCGCGTTCGCCGCCACCGGACTCATCGCAAGCCTGCGTTTCCGGGCCTAGCGGACATCTTTTCCTTTGCTTTTCGTGCCGCGTGAAGGGCACCTTCCCCCCCATGGCGGACCTCTCCATCATCGGTTGGCGCGAGTGGCTGGCCTTTCCAGACCTCGACCTCCCTCGAATCAAAGCCAAGGTCGACACCGGCGCGCGTAGCTCATCGCTGCACGCCTACGACATCGAGGTCTTCACCCGCCGAGGCCGCGATTACGTCAGATTCACCGTCCACCCGGTTCAGCGCGAAACGAAGACGACGGTCCATTGTGTCGCAGAGCTTCACGAACACCGCCACGTCAAGAGCTCCAGCGGCCATCGAGAGTACCGTCCCATCATTCGCACGCGCATCGAGCTTGGTGGGGAGCGCTGGCCGATCGACCTGACGCTCACGACCCGCGACGCGATGGGCTTTCGGATGCTGCTCGGGCGGGAAGCGATTCGGAAGCGCTTTCTGGTCGACTCGGGTCGCTCGTATCTATTTCGCGAGCACGTTCCCAAACGAAAGAAGAAGAAGCGAAGGTCCTGATCCGTCGCTCATCGCACTCGATCGGTCTGCCCTTCGATCGCCCCGGTCGTTTGGTCGCTCCGCTTCGCCGCCTCGGACACCATTTGAGCCGCGCGTTTGCGCGCTTCATCCACCGCTTGGCTCGCGCGTTTATCTGCCTCGCTGACGAGTTGCTTGGTGCGCTTGTCGGTCTCGATGCGAAGTCGCTTGGCGCTTTCTTTGGCTGCAATCGCCGCGATCGGGTTCTGGGCGCTCTTCTGCTCGAGCTGGTCGGCCCGCGCATACCCTTCCTTCCGCGCGAGCGCCGCCGCCTTCGCAGCCTCCGCGCGGATCTGGGCCGCGCGCTTCTCCGCTTCTGCGATGAGTCGCTCGGCCTGCTCCGTCACTTCTTGCATTGCGCGCGCTTTCTGCGCGGCGAGCTCCGCCGAAACCGCGTCGGCCACCGCGCCGCGGAGACCCTTGGTGTCCAGGTCCACCGAAACCCGCGGCGCCGTGATCGACCCCGTTAGATTTGCGCGTACTCCCACCATATTCGCCTTCGAGAGGTCCAGCTTGAGCACTTCAACTTCTTTCGAAAGTTTCGACGACAGCTTGTCCAACGGGACTTCGGTGGACACCTGATAGCTCATCTCCTGGTCCAGCCCATGCGTTCCGCCGACCACCATCGAGACTCCTCGTGCCTTGACGGTGAAGGGGTTTACTCGCACGCGACCATCGTCGATTTTGAAACGCGTTCGGAAGCTATCGACGTCTAGAGGTTTCCGAATGGTGGGCACCGCTTCGTTGAGAGCGGCCAAGGGCTTGAACTCGCTGTTGAGCTTGCTTTGGACCGCGGCTGCAATTCCGCTTGCCGCGATCGTGTTGAGCTGAGGCGACAAGTCTTCGCCCAGGGTTCCGCTTGCATCGAGGTCCGTTGAAAACCGGCCGTCGAGGAATTGCGCAACCGGTACAAAGGCTCGCATCGAAGGAAGCGATTCGAACGCTTCGACAAAGCGCGCCTGGTCCACCGCGTAGTGAATGTCGAACCTCGCAGGGGCGTCGATGGGCGTCTCCACCGTGCCGTCGGCCTTCATCGACCCGCCGAGCGCATCTGCACGGACACCCTCGAGGAAGAGCTTTCGATCCCGCAGCCGGCCGGCGCCCTTGAAGTTTCGCAGCACCAGGTCTTCGTAGGTGAGCGTTCCGACCTCGAACTGAAGCTTCGCGTCGAGGTTATCAGGCAGCAAGAACGCTTCTCCCTCGCCATCATCGGATGTCTCGCTCGACGCAAAGTCCTCTACCCGAAGTCGCTTCGACTTCAGCCACAAACTTGCAGTGACTTTCTGATCGTCCAGGAGCAACGTGGTCAGCGGTGACACGACCCCGCTCACACTGACGTCACTCTCTGCGACCTGCGCCTCGAGCTCCTTGATCGTCGTGCTCTCGGGGGACAGCACGATGCGCGCGGTGCGGATGCGGACCGGAGGAGCATTGACCGGGCGGTAGCTGAGATCCGAGACCTCGACGTTCCCGGAGAGCTTCTCGATTCGCTCGCCCTTTGCTTCGAGCTCGATCGTCGTCACGACCAGGCCCTCCACCCCTTCAACGTCGGGAATCGGATACGCCTTGGAGATCTCCGCGAGGTCGAAGCGGCCGTCTAAGCTGAGGTCGATCCGCGGCTGCGAGATCGGCCGCGTGACGGCTACGCGCCCCTTGGCCCGGCTTTTCCCTGCCGCAAAGCCGTACTTCGGAACGTCGATTCGCATCTTGTCCAGATTGCCTCCGGGGTGCGTCACCGTCGCATCGAGGACCAGGTCGGTGACACCTAGCGGAAGGTCTGGATACTTGAACGCTCCATTCCGGACGTTCGCCGTTGCCGAGAACGAAGGGACATCGTCTTCCCCCGGCCCTAGCTCTCCCTGAATCGTCGCCGCGAGCGAAAACGTGCCGCTGGCCGTCAGCCCTTTGAAGTCCGCCGCGTAGGCATTGGGGATCGCGGAGATCAGCGCCTTGATGGGAAGCCCCTTCTTGGAAGCCAGCTCGAGATCCAGCGCCGTTCCATCGCCTGCCCAGCCGATCTCTCCAGTCCCTTCGAGGGCAAGCTCCTGGACGGCGACATCGAGCGCGTGAAGCGTCAAGAGCTCTTTATCGGTGTCGACGGTGGCGTTCACATCGACACTCGCCTTCGCCTTCTTCAAGTACGAAACTCCTCCGAGTCGAGCCGTCAGGGCATCGACCGTGGTCTTCAACGAAAGCTCCTGAACGGCGCCGGAAATCTTGGCGCGGCCGTCGTGTTCGAGCCCTGCGACGATGACACGAACGCTTGGAGTGACATAGGTGAGCGACCCATTGTTAATTCGGAGTCGTTTGATCTCGAAAGCGACGGCCCCTTCGGCCGCTTCTGAGCCGCCTGCTCGCTCTGGAACGATGTCGTAGTTTTCTTTCCCATCGGGGTGGACGACCAGGTGCACCTCGGGCGTGTCGACCTCGATCGACTCGATCGTGATTTCACGCCTCAGAACGAGCCCGATCAGGTCGATGCCTGCGCCGATGGACTTAGCCTCCAAGAGCGTGACCTCCGCGAAGTCGCCTTTGCCGGTGATCGCAATCTCCGAAACCTCCGCGGTGAGCGTCGGAAACGTCGACAGCAACGAGACATCGACGTCGGAGAAATTCACCGTCGCGTCAACGCGATCGTTCAGCTCGCTTCGCAACCGCTCGACGATCTGATCTCGGAACAGCAGTGGCACGAGGGCGACGCCAACGACGAGGACCCCCAAGAGCCCAAAGACCGCAATCAATATGTTCCTTGTCGACTTTTTCATCTACCCTC
>CAMYJN010000190.1 GCA_947258625.1 uncultured Polyangiaceae bacterium
AAGCCGGTCCACGAGTTACTGCTCCACCGAACCGACCTCGCGGTCATAGGCGTTGACGCCCAACTTCACCGTGTATCCGGTTCGCATCCGGCCGCCGGTCATCTGGATGCGTTCGATCGCGACGGGATAGGAGCTGTTCTCGATGTCTGCGAGCATTTCGATGAGCGGTCGAAGCTCAACCACGGGCAAAGAGACGCGTACCGAACGCCGACTGTACTCCCCCATGTCGAGGTTTGGCTGGTCGGTGATGCCGAGGCCGGTCACGCCATACTGCTGAGCACGCTCCTCGAGGAAGCCGCCCAGCGAAGGGGCCTTTCGGCTGTACAGCTTCTCGACCGCCACGCGATCGGCTTTCTGCTGTCGTAGACGGGGCTCCGATCGGCGAATGTCCTGAAGGACCAGGCCGATCTCGTCGTTTTCGGTCTCGATGTCCGAGATACTGGCGATCGCGACGTACATCGGAAGCACGATCAGGATCGCGACAAACACGACGGCCATGATGGCGATCAGTCGACGTTCGCGTCCGCTCAGGGCTTCCGCCCAGCTGCGCACATTGTCCAACGCGTCTCCAAAGGCCACGCTATTTCTCCTTCTTCTTCGGGCGTGCGACCGCTTCTTCGCAGTCGACTTTGACGACCAGCTTGTAGTCCTTGCGGTCGCCGACCGCGTTTGAGATCGAACCCTTTTCGGCTTCGGCGAAGCAAGCATGTGCCTGGAGGTCATCCACGAGCCTGTCTCGGTCGGCGATGGAGCCCACGGTGCCCTGAATCTCGAAGCGCCCGTTGTCGCCGTCGTCGTCGATCTGAATGAGTAACCGACGGGTATCGTGTTGGATGTCCGCAGGAATGCTTTCGGAAATTGCCTCGAGGACGTCGTAGGCATCGAAGCGAGGCAGCGGGTCGTCGATGCGAGGCCCGGCGGTGAGGAGCTCCCGCGCATGAAGCGCGCTGCGAGTCTCTTCTCCCAGGAGGTCCGCGCTGACTTCTACGAGCGTCCCCGTGAGTCGTTCGTGCTCCACGCGAGCGACGCGGTACCGGGCCATCAACGAAACGCCGAAGGCAAGAACGATCGCTGCAAAACACACGGCGATGAGGCGAGCGTGTTTCCGAAGCTCGCCTGCGGCCGCTGCCGATGCGAATTCGCCCTGCCGCAGATTGAGCTGTTTTCTCCGTGAGACGGCGCGCGATGCGAGGGCTGCTGCCTTGGCGAACTTCGGCCGGGTTTCTTCGTCGGCTCCGGGCGCATCGGGGAGCGGGGCGACGCCGCAGGAAATTCCGAGCTGCTCGGTCAGCCATGCCCGCGCGCTTTCCATCGGCGCGGTCTCACCCGAAAGCAAAACCATGGAGGGCTCTTCTGCGCGTTGCGCCCGGTAGCTCGCGAGCGTGCGCTGGAGCGCTGCACCGAGCTGCGCGCGCCGGCCCGATTCGACCAGGTCCATCCCTCCCGAAAGCGTTCGAGCAAAGGTGCAGCCCCCGTTCGTCAGGGCAGCGAAGTCCGTATTCTTGGGGCCCACGTCAATGACGATGACCGTCTTGTTCGCGAGGAACTCGCCAAGCAGCGCTCCGAGACCGTCGAACGTGGCTGCCCCGACGGCAAGCTCGCTCGGGTCGACGCCGGCGGACCGGAGCTCGTTCAGTCGATCCGCGACGTTTCGCCGGGGCGCAGCAACGGCCATGAGCTGGATGGTCGACTCGCCACGACCGACCACCTGGTAGTCGATGATCGCGTCTTCGATGTCAAAGGGAAGCACGGACCCGAGCTCGCCGGGCAACACTTCGCTGGCCTTTTTTTCTACACCAGCTGGCAAGTCGATCAGCCTCAGCGAAGCGGCCTCGCCGTTCAAGGACGCGATGATGCGGTCAGGCGGCCGCGCACCCTGAGAGAGAACTTGCGTGATCGCAGCCTGCAGCACACCCGCCTCCAACTCCGAATCTGCGGAGTATGGCAATGGCGCCTCTGCGTATTGCTCCATTTCGGATCCGCGCAGCGCCGTTCTCAAAAACGCGCCGCGAACCACTCGGGTTGTAACTTCTAATCCCAAAACCAAAGACATTTCAATTCATCCGATAGTAGTGAAACACGCCCAATCCTGGAATTCGTCCCGTGTTCGGCGGGGGTGGGACCCAGCGCGAGTGAAAGTTGACGACGGATTCGATCCGCACCTGCGAACGCCCGACCAACGCGATGGCTTCGATGGTGAAGATCGACGCCGAGGTTGCGAAGGAGCGGGCGAGTGGGGTTCGTTGCTCTGCCGGAATCTCGATGGGTGCGAAGATGAGCTCGCTTTCAGGACCCAAAAAGCCCGTGAGCATTCCGTACAAGTCCTTCTCCGTTCCCTTGCCTTCGACGAAGTTGATGAGGTCGGTTGGCCGACTGAACAGCGGGATCGGAATGAGCTGACGAATGGTGGTCAGAATCTGGACGAACTTGACGCTTTCGAGCGGGTCGATGCAAAGGCTGACCTCCGGAGCGAAGGAGCAAATCCTACCGAGTAGAACCTGAGGGCTGGCTTCGTTCACGTTTATCAGGCCCGATGCGTAGATCGTCATGAGCCGGGACGCTGGGTCGTTCGGGATGGGTTCGACGAACGTGGCCCAAAAATCATCGTTGAAGCCGCGCACGAGGCGCAGCTCCTGAATCGAGTCGAAGGGGGCGTTCTTGTTCCGGTAGGGATCCTCGTTCAGTTGATAGAGCGCGTCGTCTTCCGTTCCCGTGCCGCCCGTTCGTGTTTCGCCTGCCCCCGGGTCGAAGTCCGTGCGTTGAATGTCGCGGTCCCACCAGTCGATCACCGCGGTGATGAGGTCGATACGCGTGGTCAAGGTGCCGGTCTCGTCTTCCTTGTTGAACAGCGCATCGTAGGGGCTCTCCGGGAGCTGGCCGCCAGTCAGCGAAAAGAGCTGCATTGCCACGCCGTTTCGGGCCTGCTCGCCGTCGAGGAACAGCGGATCGTTCACGTTGACTTTGCCGTTCTCGCTGACGGCGCGGACCTGGCATGAACCTGGGAGGTTATCGAACCCGACCGTGTCGCCAAAGTCGACTCCAAGCTCCATCAAGGTGTCTCGCTGGTCCTCGGGCGTACAAAACGGCGCAAGCAGCTCGTTGACGAAGTTCCAGACTGGAAGCTGAGGGGCGGAACGGCCAGTCGCGCCTCGGTAGAGCGGGTCGACGAAGCGTCGTACCTCTGGCTCTTTTGCGATCAGCAGGCGAGTGAGGTTTGTGGCGCTCTTGGCCATGTATTCGGCCTGAAGGGCATTGCGCTGGGAAGTGGAGACCGCAAACGCGGTGCCGGTCTTCTCGTGCATGTCCACAAGCATCACCGATAGAATCGCAATCGTCGCAATTGCCATGATCAGCGCAACGCCTTCTTCGGAGCGCTTGGGATGCGATGTCTTTTTGCGGTGGTTCATGGGTTGTAGTTCGCGTGGTTCAGGGCGTAGTTGAGTGGGATCGTCACCCTGGTGCCAAACGCCTGGGTTTCACCCCGGCGACTCGGGTGCTTGACGGCCAGCCGGATCCGCACCTGCGTCGGGAGTCGATTGGGCTGTGCGAGCACGTCCTCGGTGTCCCAGGTCTGGACCCACTCGCTCAACAACGGGTCGAAGTACTCGATGTTGAACTCTTCGACGTTCTCGACGAGGATCTGTGACTTGCCGCCCCGTCGCGGGTCATCGTCGATTCGATTTTGCTCTCTGCGGGCAAGGACCCTCACGTCCGGGTCGTCCGGATCTTCGGTGACGAAGTAGCTCAGCTCGTTCTGATCCGATTCGTGCGCGTTTCGATACAGACGCCGATGCGAGAACGACGTGAAGTCGATTCGATCCTCTTTTCCACGGTCCTTTCCGATGAATGCCGTTTCGACGACTCGAAGCTCGAGCGAGGGATTGGTGTGGGTCGAAACGAACGCCATCGTGAGCTCCCGAGCCATGCGCCCGAGCGCCATGTGCACGATGCGCGATTGGTCGACATCGCCTTCGACCCGCGCCTTGTTGAGGGCTGTCTGAGCGAAACCGCCGTAGATCATGGTGGCCACCAAGGCGAGCACCGACACTGCGAGGATTATCTCGAGCAGAGTGAAACCAGATTTTCTCACTCTTCCTCCTGGGTCGACTCGTCAGTCGGTGCGGGCTGATCGGAAACCAGGTACTGTGTGACGTCGAAGCCGCGCTGCTTGGGCCCTTCCTTCCATCGCACGGTCACTGTGGCTCTACGAACTTGCTCTTCGAGAAAGGGCTTCAGGATTGGAAAGCCGATTTGCAATGCGAGCATGGCGAGGTTGCCCGCATCGCCCGCGATCGCCTGCTCCGTCGGGCCGCCCGATTCGGTGACCTCGTCGACCGCAGCGTTCACGATATCCTTTGGGTTGTTCCCGTCACCGCCCTCGTCGTCTTCGCTATCGTCGTCCCCGGCGCCGAATTCCGGTAGGATGATTCGGTCGACGATCCAGTCGCATTCATAGCCCTCGACGGGCGCATGCTCGCAGCAAGAATCGGTGTCCTTCTTGTCGAGCGCGGGCAAGCCTTCGATCGCGATGATCTCTTCGATCTCACCCATCTTGCAGCGCGCAAGGGTCACGGCGACGTTCTGCCGGCGAGCGCGTGCGGCGATGTTCGCGGCACCCACCTCACTCGAAAAGATCGCGGCGAGCGATACGCCGAGGATCGCAACGGCGATCATCACTTCCAACAAGGTGAAGCCTGATCGATTCATAGCGTATCCTCGACTTCTCCCTCGTCGTCGAGCTCGTCCAGCGGTTCGTAAGCGAAGTTGTGAATCTTCGCATTTCCGGTGAGCGGATGAATTTCGATGCTGTAGACCGTGTCGCTGGAGTCGCTCAGCTGAATGACAGCGTGTTCGGTCAGTCCACCGGGGAAGAAGTAAACGGAGCCCTCCCCATCGGTTCTAATGTCCGTTTCGTGCGGCGTGATCAAGGCGTGAATCGAAATCGCATCACCGATCGGCTTGGCGGTAAACCGCTCGATGACCTTGCCGCTTTGGTTCGAAATCGGTTGAAAGGGCGAGGTCGGCTTAACCGGGGTCAGCGGCTCTTCGAGCCTCGACCTGGCGAGGTCCCAGGGGTCGACCGCTTGCCCGTCCTCGTCGTCGAGCTGTTCGTTCGTGGCGAGAGTGACCGGTGTCAGGGTCTCCTCGATGGCCATCGTATCCTTCTCGAAGTCGAAGCGGAGTCGCGTCGTCGTGCCCTGCGTAAGCGAACGGTTGTAGGCGAATTGGGCTGCGCTCATCACTTTGAACGCAGACGACCGAAGCCGGGTCCGGGTGATTGCGCCCAGGCCAAACGTCGCCCCCGTGATTACGACCGCAATGATCGCGATCACCAAAATCACCTCGATGAGGGTGAATCCGCCGTTCGTTCGGGATGGGACGCGTCTGTGCATGAGCTGTTAGATGTCGTCCTCGGTGTTGAATTGGAGGTCCGGCCCGGCCGAGAGGACCGCGATATCGCCGTCCTCGCAGCTGATTTGAAACGGCGTGTCCCAAGCGTCCGTCGTCCGGCGCGTTCCGTCGAGATACCGCTCACTCACCAGCTCTTCGACCGTTGGGCAACCCCTCGGATTGTCCGCGACGTAGAGCATCACGGCCGAGCGCAGTCCCTGTGCGTCGGTCTTGG
>CAMYJN010000191.1 GCA_947258625.1 uncultured Polyangiaceae bacterium
TGTTGCGCTTTGCATGGCGGCGGGGCGGAGCCTTCCATATACTTCGCGGCAATGAAAGCCGAGCTGTTTGAGCCCCGCCCCAGCGATTATCTGATTCAGGGCCGCAACGTGACCATGCCATGCGTCGTTCGGGACGCTTGCTCGGCAACTGCGACCTGGCTCGTCAGCGCACGAGCTGCCCAGGCGCTGCTCCCCGGGCCCGAGCTCGAGATTGCCCAAGTCCTTCCAGGCCGCGGCCTGCTCAGCATCGCCTGCATCGACTACCGCGACAATGACCTGGGCGAGTACAACGAAGTTTCCATTGCGTTTTTCGTTCGCAAGCGTGGTGACCGCAAGGGGCTTCCGTTTTTGGGCGCAGGGATAGATATGATTCGCGGGGTCCTTCCAACGCACATCATTCATCTGCCGGTGAATCAGTCGTTCACCTGCGAGGCCGGCCGAACGATTTGGGGGTTTCCAAAAACGGTCGATGAAATCGATTTCGACACGAGCAGCGACCGCGCCCGATGCGTTTGGAACAAGGACGGGCAGAACGTGCTGAAGATTAGCTTCCCGATGGGCGGAAAGCGCGACTTCCCCGAGCAAGAGCTTTGCACCTACAGCTACATCGACGGGACGCTGCATCGGACGCCGTTCCTTTCGAGCGCCGAAAATCTCGGTATTCGGATCGGCGGCGTGAAAATGGCGCTCGGCGCGCACCCGATTGCGGACGAGCTGCGTTCCCTAGGCCTTCCAAAGCCTGCATTGATGAGCCTGTGGATGGGAAAGATGAGGGGCCGGTTCGACGCTGCCGAGAGGTGTACCTAGAGCGAGAAGGGAGAAACGCATGGAAGTTCGCGCTGCAGTTGCTCACAAGGCGGGCCAACCGCTGTCGATAGAGACCGTACACCTCGACGGCCCGCGCGCGGGCGAGGTGCTCATTGAAATGAAAGCGACGGGCATCTGCCACACCGACGCGTACACCTTGTCGGGCGCCGACCCGGAGGGAATCTTTCCGTCGGTGCTCGGGCACGAAGGCGCCGGCGTGGTGGTCGAAGCCGGGCCTAGTGTGAGGTCGTTAAAGCCCGGGGACCACGTGATTCCGCTGTATGTCCCGGAGTGTCGCAACTGCGAGTACTGCACCTCGGGAAAAACCAATCTGTGCCAGGCCGTGCGCGCGACCCAGGGGCGAGGGTTGATGCCCGACGAGAGCAGCCGCTTTTCGATCGGCAAAGAGACGATCTTTCACTACATGGGCACATCGACGTTTGCGCAGTACACGGTCGTGCCGGAGATCGCCGTCGCAAAAATTCGCGAAGACGCGCCGTTCGACAAAGTTTGCTACATCGGCTGCGGCGTGACGACAGGGATTGGGGCGGTCATCAACACAGCGAAGGTCGAGGCTGGCGCCAACGTAGTCGTGTTTGGGCTAGGGGGCATCGGGCTCAACGTCGTGCAGGGGGCCCGCATGGTCGGTGCCGACAAGATCATCGGCGTGGACCTCAATCCTGCGCGACGCCAGCTCGCCGAGAAGTTCGGGATGACTCACTTCGTCAATCCCAAAGAGGTAGACGGCGATTTGGTTTCGCACCTGGTGGACCTGACGGGGGGAGGGGCCGACTACACGTTCGAGTGCATCGGGAACGTCGAGGTGATGCGCCAGGCGCTCGAATGCTGTCACAAGGGCTGGGGCGAAAGCGTCATCATCGGGGTCGCAGGCGCCGGTGAGGAAATTGCTACGCGTCCCTTCCAGCTCGTCACCGGCCGCGTGTGGCGCGGGACCGCGTTTGGAGACGCTAGGGGGCGGACCGACGTCCCGAAGATCGTCGACTGGTACATGGAGGGCAAGATCAACATCGACGATCTGATCACGCACAAAATGCCGCTCGAAGAGATCAACACCGCGTTCGATCTGATGCACGAGGGGAAGTCGATCCGCAGCGTCGTGGAGTTCTGAGATGAGCACCGAGTCCGAAATTTTCGTTCATCAGTTCGAGCTTGGCCCCTGGGATAATTTCATCTACTTCGTAGGCGACAAAGCTACACGGCAATGCGCGGTCGTCGACCCGGCGTGGGATGCGGACTTCATTCTCGAAGAGGCCAAGCGGCTCGACGTCGAGATCAGCAACATCCTGTGCACGCACAGTCACTTCGACCATGTGAATCGCGTGGACGCAATTCTCGAGAAGCGAGACCTGCCGGTACACATGCTCGCGGAAGAAATCGACTTCTCGGGCTTTCGCTGCGAGAACCTGCGGCGTCAGAGCCCCGGCGATGTCCTGCGGATCGGCGACCATCTCGACGTCACGATGGTGCATACGCCCGGTCACACGCCGGGTTCGACCACGTTTCGCATCCGGGACGCGATCGTCACTGGCGACACCCTTTTCATCCAAGGTTGCGGACGCTGCGACTTCATCGGTGGCGATCCGAAGGTCATGTATCAAACGCTCAAGAGCCTCACCGAAACGCTGCCGCGAGGCACCCGCATGTACCCTGGCCACAACTACGGCCCAGTCACCGTCTCGACTCTCGACGAAGAGCTCAAAGAGAACCCCTACCTGCAACACCAGACGCTAGAAGCCTTTGTCTCCCACCGCATGGAAGGAAAGACTCCGGGCACCCCACTTCCGCAGCCCTGAGGAACACTCAGGCGCACGCCCTCAGTGCGTGCCCTTTTCGCGGGCACGGCTGAAGCCGGTGGTTACGTATTGGATGGTGCTGATCGCGATTGTCGTCAGGATGCCAGCCCCCAGGAGCTGCAATGCGAGCATCGGGGGTTGGCCGCGCCAGGCGTGGCTGATCGTGGACAGGACGAAGAGGATCTGGAGGACTGTGTTTAGCTTGCTGGCGCCCGTCGGCTCGCCGTGAACGGGGGCCACGTAGAGTTGATAGACGATGGCCCCGGTGATGATGATGATGTCACGGCCGACCACGATCGCCGAGAACCAGACTGGAACCAAACCGATCCAGGCTAGCGTGACGTAGGCGGCGAACATCAGCAGTTTGTCCGCCGCCGGGTCGAGAAGGCCGCCCAAACGCGTCCGCCAGTCGAACCGCCTCGCTAGGAATCCGTCCAAAGCGTCGGAGAAGCCCGCGATGAGGATTAAGCCCAAGGCTAGGCCGTATCGACCCTGCATTAGGCTCCAGACGATCGGCGCCACCAAGATGATGCGAACGACGCAAATCAGGTTGGGGATGTACTTGAGCTTCACTGGGATCCGACGGAGCTATTTCGCGCTGAACTTGGAATAACCGATGGTGATTCGCTGGTAGGTGGAAGGTAGCAGCCTCAGGACCGAGTCGAATACTCTGCCGTTCGGTCCGACCAAAATTCCGCGTTGATTGCGCCGGAGCTTTTCAAGACTGAACCTCTCCCCGGAAGCAGGGATCCTGCCAGACCGGATTTGCGCCGTCGACCACTCAGAATTCTCGCCAGACGCGCTGCGATTGCTGGCATACTCGCACGACAAGACGCCCTGGAGGAACCTTGCCGAACGCGTACATTTCTGGAACCGGCTTCCACGTACCGGAGGACGTTGTCAGCAACGACGAGCTCTCGAAACGCTACGGGATCGACACCAGCCACGAATGGATCGAGAAGCGCACCGGTATCGAAGCACGCCGTTTTGCGCCTGCGGGCGTCGGCACGTCGGATCTGGCGGTCCCCGCAGTGGAGATGGCACTGGAACGAGCCGGGCTTGCGAAGACCGACATCGGGATGATCATCTTTGCGACCCTATCACCAGACCACGCCTTTCCGGGGTCGGGGGTCTACCTTCAAACCAAGCTCGGGCTGACCGACGACGGCGTCGGCCACTTCGTCGGCTGTCTGGACGTGCGAAATCAGTGCTCCGGGTTCTTGTACGGCCTCGCGACCGCAGCATCGATGGTGCAGTCCGGTTCCGTCGACAACATCGTCGTGGTCGGCGCCGAGGTCCACTCGGCGGCACTCGATCTGAGCACAGCCGGGCGCGACGTAGCCTCGCTGTTCGGTGACGGTGCGGGCGTGGTCATCGTCAGCGCGACGGACGAAGATCGCGGCGTTCGGAGCTGGCACCTCGGGGCCGATGGGCGGCACGCCGACGCGCTTTCTCAAAAGATTTGGGACATCAGCAAGCGACCGTTCATTCCGCAAAATGAAGATGGCGTGGGGCAGGTCGATCCCGCGCACATGTATGCGCGCATGGCAGGGCGCCTGGTCTTCAAGAACGCGATCGAGCGCATGATCGGCGCCCTCATGAAGGAGTTCCAGAAGCAGAGCCTGACGCTGGACGACGTCGATCTGTTCTTCTTTCATCAAGCGAATCTGAGGATCAATCAGTACGTCGCCACGCAGCTCGGCATTCCCGACAACAAGCTTTTCCACAACATCGAGCGCTACGGCAATACTACTGCCGCGACCATCCCGATCATGCTCGCTGAGGCACAGGGAGAGGGAAGGCTCGAACGCGGCATGAAGATCACCACCGTGGCTTTCGGCTCTGGCTTCACGTGGGGCGCGGCGATCATCGACTGGTAGGTCGAGCTCAGCCGCGGGCGAGGTCGGGGTGATCCGGGTCGAATACGTCGGGCTCGAGATAGATCATGCAACGGATCGGGACCGCGTCCCGGATGCGATTTTCGGTTTGGTTGATCGCGGCGGCGACCCTCGCAGTGGCGAGGCCTGGCTTCAGCTGAATTTTGGCCGCTACCAAAAGCTCGTCGGGCCCGATGTGCTGGGTGCGCATGTGAAGGAGTCGATTCACGTCCGGAGTCTCTTCGATTGCCCGGACGATTGTCTTGCGCATGCCCCCGAGCGCCGACTCCCCGATCAAGAGGCTTTTCATCTCAAAAACGAGCACGGCTGCAATTACGACGAGGAGCACCCCGATCGAGATGGTGCCGTAGGCGTCCCAGCGGGAATCGCCGGTGATGGCTGAAATCGATATACCGAGCAGTGCGAGCGCCAAGCCGACGAGCGCTCCGAAGTCCTCGAGGAGCACGACAGGAAGTTCCGGCGTACGCGAGTGGCGAATGAACTCCCACCAAGAGGCCTGCCCCTTGAGCAATCGCGACTCTTTTACGGCGGTACGGAACGAGTACCCTTCCAAAAGGATGCCAAACACGAGAATGCCGATCGCCCAACCGACGTTGGAGAGCTCGTGGCTCGCCTCACCGAGCTTGTGCACGCCTTCGTAGATCGCGAATAGCCCGCCGAGCGTGAAGAGCACGAGCGCGACGATGAACGACCAGAAATATCGCTCCCGTCCAAAGCCAAACGGATGCTCCGGCGTCGCATCCCTGGTGGCTCGCCGGCTTCCGAGCAGGAGCAGAGCCTGATTAGAGGTATCGGCGACCGAGTGGATGGCCTCGGCCAACATCGACGAGGAAGATGTGAATGCGTAGCCGACGAACTTTGCGATCGCGATGCCGAGATTGGCAAAAAACGCGGCCAAAATCGCCTTGGTAGATCCGGATGCCATGGCGCCAGGCTATGTGATAATGGCTCGATGTGCGAGCTGAGCGCGTGAACGAAAGAAGGCG
Source organism: uncultured Polyangiaceae bacterium (assembly GCA_947258625.1). Classification (GTDB taxonomy): domain Bacteria; phylum Myxococcota_A; class Polyangia; order Polyangiales; family Houyiibacteriaceae; genus SG8-38. Next base: position 5,506 of record CAMYJN010000191.1, read on the forward strand.
GGTGAGCGCATTCTGTGACGATGTTCTCGGGACGGCCGATGCGGTCGAAATCGCGCGGCGCATTGAAAGCCGCGAGATTCATGCGCAGGAGGCCATTGACGCAGCCATCGCGCGC
>CAMYJN010000192.1 GCA_947258625.1 uncultured Polyangiaceae bacterium
ATTGTCCGGACCCGCATCGCAGCCTTCGCCGAGCTCGGGCTGCCGAATTCCATCCCCGCAGGTCGGGCCCTCCGTGCAGTCGGGGTTGCAGCCCCCCGGACCGCCGAGATTGTCGCCGTCGTCGCATTCCTCGAAACCCGCGTCGACACTGCCATCGCCGCAGTACGGCCCGAGCCCGGAGCAGTCTGGCAGGCAATGCCCGTAGGCGCCGGTGTTCTGCCCGGGACCGTCGTCGCAGAACTCGAAGCGGGTCGCGATGCCGTCGCCGCAGGTGTAGTCGCAGTTCGAGATTTCAGTGACGAAACCGTCGAGCGTGAGCCTGAAGTTGGACGCGCCGGTGTGCCGCTCTGCATGAAAGATCGCGACCTCGTAGACCGCGTCGGACGTCAAGCGTGCCTTGCAGTTCGTCACGATGGTTTCCTGAGTCGCGCTCCCCGCATCGGCGGGGTTTGCGAAGCTCATCACGTCGGTGACCCGGGGATGCAGCCCACCCACGTCGAGGCAGAGAAAGCCGTCGACAGCAGCAAGGCGAGGCTGAGCCCCGCCAACTTGGTGCCAAGAAGACGCCCCATCCCTTCATCTTATACGCTAGCCAGGACGGCTGCCAAAAGCCGGCTACTTCTCTGCGCGACGGAGCCGGACGACCAGAATCGTAGTCGCCAGCATGAAGCCAAAGGCGATGAGCGTACCCCAGGCGGCGCCAACCTCGCCCATGCGCGGAACGAGGATGAAATCGGCGCCGAGATTGACGAGAGCCGCGGTTACCGCAATTGCGGAAACGGTCTTGGCTTGGGTCGCCGCCAGAAGTGCCGCTTGCCAGAGCAGTGAGATGCCAAGGCATCCCAAACCGAGCGCGAGAATGGGGATGGACGTAAGGACGCTTGGTGACGTGCGATACGATTCTGCCAAGATCGGGGTGTACATCACCAAGAGGGGAAGTGCGATGACTAAGAAGGCAACCCAGGCGGCAATCTGCAAGCTGCTTCGGCGCAGGAGCTTGGCCGCTCCCTCACGGTCACCGCGTGCGTACGCCGAGTAATAGAGCGGGTTGAACGAATGAAGCGTGACGACGTTGACGGTGCTGACTAGCAGGGCGATGCGGTAGGCTGCCTCGTAGCGGCCCGCGGCGGCGACCCCGTTCCAAAGGGCGACGTAGAGCCGATCGGCGCTTTGATATCCAACGTAGGCCAGCGCCGTGAAAACCATCGGCCCGGAAAATCGAAGGGGAACGCGCAGACAATCGAGCGAAGGGGCACGCTTGAGCCAACCTTGTCGACTGAGAATGAGGACTGCGGCGACTCCCGCCCCAACGTGCGCGAAAACCAGCCCGCCCCAGCGCGCCTCCCAGGTCCACCCAAGAAGGAAGAAGAGCGAGATGGCGATGAACGGGCGGGTGCCTTCGACGAACTCGGACCACATTGCCGCTCGCGTCGGCTGGCTCTGCGCTTCGTGGATTGTCTGAGCCATGATCCGCGCGGTGGTGACGGTGGCTGCGAGAATCACGCCTGCGACGGCCCAACGGGGCACCGCTTCGCCCGCAAGCATGAAGACCGAATCCGGGAGGGCGATGACCACGAGCGTGGTCAGCACTCCGATGATGAGCGAGATACCGAGCATGCCGCCCAGCTCGCCCGCGAGCTCGGAGCGAGGCTTCTTGTGAACGTAGACCAGAATGTACGTCTGCGGTGCCAGGGTCACGGTGGCGGTCGCAGCCCCGAACACGACGCCCTCCAGAATCGCGAAGCGACCGTAGTCCGCCTGGTCGAGCAGGTGAGTCCAAAGGAGGTGGGCGAGCTGGACCAGGCCGCCCATGGCGCTGGCCATCGTGTAGATGATGACGTTTCGTCGGAACGTCTTCTTCTGTTTGGATGCGGCGTCCAGAGGGAGGGAAGTAATCCAAGCTCTTCGAGGACGCCAGCTGTAAGCAAGAGAACGCCCCCCGGAGGGCCTACTAGGCGCGCGCACCGCTCGATGCTTCTCGATCGCATGGCCGCAGAGCGGCAAATCTAGAAACTGAGCGTTTCGGCCGGGCGTGAGCGAACTGAGGTGCCTTCCCAGGCCGCCTCTTGCGCAAGAAACTGAAGCGGATCCATCTCGGGTTTCACCTTTTGGTAAATCGTCGGGAAGGTGCCTTCTGCTTGGTATCGCTCGCGCATCTGACGCCAGAGCGCATGGTCGAACATCTCCAAGAACTCTTCTTCCGTGCTGAAGACGTCGCAATAGGTGTGAAGGAAGCCGCCAAGCGATCGCGCTTTTTGCTCGAGCGCCCGAACCTTGGTCACGGCAGGGTACTGCTCGTCGCCATCTTTGACCCGCTGCGGAAAGCCGTAGACCCCGATGTCGAGAAACGCCGCGGTCTCGGTGCGCCCGGAGTACGGCGTGCCGCGATTGCCGGGCAGCCGGACCATGCCGCCCTTGTCGATGACTTTGCAGGGATACGCGAGCAAGGGATAGATCTCGAAGTCGTCGTGAACCTGCGCGACCATCTCGGCGAAGTGCTCTGCGGGAAAGGCGTACTCCTGCCAGACCTGCTTCCGAATCGTGTTCTCCCGCTCGGCCGCGGGCCTCGTGCCCTTGAGGAAGGTGGTGTTTGGCGGAAGCATCCAGCCCATCGTGTAGCGAAACCAGGGCTCGTTGGCCGTCGGAAGAATCTGCGCCAGGCACATGCACATGCTTCGGTCGTGGCGCATGAGGTAGTCCTGCATCGGCAAGAGCTCCTCGTAGCGTTCGCCCTCGCCAAGCTCGAGCATGCTTTCGACGTGTTTGTAGAAGAGCGGCTTATACGAGCGGTTGACCGGATTGACCGGCAGCATGGAGGCCTGCGCCTCGCCTTCGCGCGCGAGATGCCCTTCCATGATCACCGCGCGGTCTTTTCCAAAGATGATCGTTTCGACGAAATGAGGCGGCTCGTCTTGGCGGACCAGTCGCTGATACTCGTCCGTATAGGCCTGCAGCGAATAGAATGGGCGGTACACCATGCGAACGTGGGCGGCCGCAGGAATCACCCGCATTTCGAGGCCAACGAGCAGCCCCAGCGTGCCATGGCTCCAAGGGAGCGCTCGAAAAAGGTCGGCGTGCTCGTTGTCTGCCGTTGCGCGAACGAGGTCGCCGCGGGCGGTGACGATCTCGTATGCGGTCACCGTGTCGTGAACGAGCCCACAGACGTGGGAGTGCGTGGTCATGCCGAGCGCCATCACCAAGCCGCCCAGCGTGGCGTCTTTCATCTCGATGGTCGCTTCGAGCTGAAGTCCTATCTGATCGAGGTGTTTGGCGACATCGCCAACCGTCGCGAAGGGCTCGAGCCGGACGATGCCCTTTCGACGGTCCACGCCCAGAATCGCGGTGAGGTCGCTCATGCGCACGGTCTGCGACGCCGACTTGTCCGCTATGCGGGTGTTGAGCGATGCGGCCGGTTTTCGGTCGGTGCGGAGGGGCTTCTGGGCCCAGGCCTCGCCGCGCCGGCGCGCCTCTGCATACCTCTTCACCTCTGCTTGGACCCGAGCCAGCCGTGCATCGTGCCCTTCTGGGGCGCTTCTCTTGGCTCCGAGGCTCTTGATGTTCTGCCAAGCGGTGGCGGCCGTGCTCAGCGGAAGGGCGACTGAGATGATGACCAGCTCACGATGCGCGTCCGCCCAGCGTCTCGCCGCCTCGACGGCACGATGGAGGATCATGGCAAGTGCCTGACGGGTCCCAAAAGCGCGGGAGCGTTTCGCTGCTGACGTCGATCAAAGCGCATCGATGATCGCGTTCAGTGTAGCGCTTGGACGCATGGCCTTCGAGGCGAGCTCGTCGTCCGGAAGATAGTAGCCGCCGACATCCATCGGCTTGCCCTGCACTTCGATCAGTTCGGAGACAATCTTCGCCTCCTTGTCGATAAGCGCCTTCGCCACCGGCGCGAAGTAGTTGCGCAACTCGGCGTCGTTGGACTCGGCAAGCGCCTGCGCCCAGTAGAGCGCGAGGTAGAAATGGCTGCCGCGATTGTCGAGCTCGTTGACTTTGCGCGAGGGCGATTTGTTCTCGAGAAGATATTTAGTCGCCGCTGCATCGAGCGTCTCTGCGAGAATCTTCACCTTGGGTTCGTCGTGGCGTTCCGCGAGGTAGTCGAGCGAAGCCGCCAAGGCGAGAAATTCGCCGAGCGAGTCCCAGCGAAGATGGTTCTCCTTTTCGAACTGCTGGACGTGCTTGGGCGCAGAACCGCCAGCCCCCGTCTCGAACAGCCCGCCGCCATTCATCAGCGGCACGATCGAGAGCATCTTGGCGCTCGTGCCGACTTCGAGGATCGGAAAGAGGTCGGTCAGATAGTCGCGAAGGACGTTGCCGGTCACCGAGATGGTGTCCTTGCCCTCTCTCATCCGCTCGAGCGAGAAGCGCGTGGCCTCTGCCGGCGCCATGATGCGAATGTCCAAGCCCTTGGTGTCGTGCTCCGGAAGGTATGCGTTCACCTTGGCGATGAGCTGTGCATCGTGCGCCCGCGCCTGGTCGAGCCAAAAAATCGCAGGCAGGCCAGTCGCGCGCGCCCGGCGGACCGCGAGGCCAACCCAGTCACGGACGGGCGCGTCCTTGGTCTGACAAGCGCGCCAGATGTCGCCGGCGCCGACCGTATGCTCCATGAGCACCTTGCCGCCCTCGTCGACCACCCTCACCACTCCGTCGGTCGCGACTTCGAAGGTCTTGTCGTGTGAGCCGTACTCCTCGGCCTTCTGCGCCATCAATCCGACGTTGGACACGCTGCCCATCGTCGTCGGGTCGAATGCGCCGTGCTCCTTGCAGAAGTCGATGACCTCTTGGTAAACGGCGGCGTAGCTGCTGTCGGGAATCACAGCTTTGGCATCCTGCTGATCGCCCGCGGCGTTCCACATCTGCCCAGAGGTTCGGATCATCGCCGGCATCGACGCGTCGATGATGACATCACTCGGGACGTGAAGGTTGGTGATGCCTTTGTCGGAATTGACCATTGCCAAAGCGGGCCCGTGCTCGTACGCGTCCTTGATCGCAGCCTCGATTTCGGCGCGCTTGCCCGCCGGGAGGCTTTCGACTCGAGCAACGATCTCGGCAAAACCATCGTTCGGGTTGGCTCCTAGCTCCTCGAGGGTCCCGGCATGCTTCGCAAAGACATCGGCGAAGAACACGCGGACCGCATGTCCAAAGATGATCGGGTCGCTGACCTTCATCATCGTCGCCTTGAGGTGCAGCGAAAAGAGTACGCCGAGCGCCTGTGCGTCTTTCACCTGCTCCCCGAGGAATGCGAGGAGGGCCTTTTTGCTCATGAACGTGCCGTCGAGGATCTCGCCTTCGAGCAAGGCCAGGCCGTCCTTCAAAATCGTGGTCTTTCCGTCTTTGGCGACGTGCTCGATGCGCACGGTGGTCGCCGCGGGCAGCGTGATCGACTTCTCGTTGTGGAAGAAATCTCCTGCGCCCATCGTCGACACGTGTGTCTTCGAGGCGCTCGACCAGGCCCCCATCGGGTGCGGATTCGCGCGCGCGTATTCCTTGACCGCCAGCGGCGCACGACGGTCCGAGTTGCCCTCGCGAAGAACCGGGTTCACTGCGCTTCCCTTGACCTTCCCGTAGCGCTGCGCGATCGCGCGCTCCTCGT
>CAMYJN010000193.1 GCA_947258625.1 uncultured Polyangiaceae bacterium
CCGCCCGCTGGCTTCTATCGGGGTGTCGTGCAGGTTCGAGTGGAGGAGGGCGTCGGCACCGCGAGGGAGATGTCGCAGATCGATCGGCACCTCCGCCTTCGAGAAGTTGAGAAATATGTCGGCGCCTTGCCGGCTGTCGGCGTCCTCGTAGACCCGCCGATACGCAAGGACCTTGTTCGGATCCGCAGGTGGATCGACGAGCGTGAGCTCGCCGGCCGAGAGTGCGAGGCTTCTGCTACGCAGCCGAAGCATCCGCCGATACGATGCCAAGACCGAGGCCGGGTCCTCTCGTTGCGCGGCGACATTCATGACCGCGCTTTGCGGATGCAACGGCAACCAGGGCTCCGCGGCATCAGGTGGCGCGAATCCCGCATGCGGCCCGCCGTGCCAGGGCATCGGGCTCCGGCATTGGTCTCGATTGGTGAGGATGCCTCGTTTCCGCAACGTTGGCAGAAGGACTTTCGGAATGAACCGGAAGCGTTCCGAAAGGGGATCGCGGGCTTCGTCGCGCGGCATGGGGTGATGCGAAAGACCGAGCTCGTCGCCGTAGTAGATGAACGGCACACCGCGAACGGTCATCTGAAACGCCGCAAGCAATCGAGCCCGAGCCAGGTCATTGCCGAGCCGGTCCATCTGGCGCGGCCGATCATGGTTGCCGAAGACGTATGTGGGATGGAAGGGCTCGGGAAAAGCCGATTCGAACTCAGCGACGAGGTCCCGAAAGGCCCGGGCCCGGAACGGAGTACGAAGGCTCTTGAACAAGAAGACGAGGTTCAGACCCTCTCCCGAAGGACCGCAGTATTCCCGCAGCAGGTCGGCTGACCCGAACACCTCGCCCACGATGAAGCGAGAGGGATGGTCGAACTCGTCGACGACGGCGCGCAGCTCGCGCGCGAACGCGAGCGTATCGGGATGGTTTTGGGTGTGCAGCGCCCGCTGAAAAAAACCGCCGGGATTGTCTTCGGACGGGATGGCGCGCAGGGACCGCGGGTTGTCTGAGAATGTCGCGTCTTTGTAAATCGCGTTGAAGATGTCGAGGCGCAGGCCGTCGGCGCCTTCGCGCAGCCAGTGCCGGACCATATCGAGCATCGAGCGTTTCACCTTCGAATTTCGGTAGTTCAAGTCCGGTTGAAACGGCAGGAAGCTGGCCCAGTACCACTGATCCGTCTCGGCGTCGTAGTGCCAGCCCGAGCCCCCGAGCATCGAGCGCCAATTGTTCGGAGGTGCAGCGCCGTAGGGTTTGCGTCCGTCGCGCCAAAGGTAAAAGTCCCGATGCGGGTTGTCGCGTGAGCTTCTCGACGCGAGAAACCAGGGATGCTGGTCCGAGGTGTGGTTCAAGACCATGTCGAGAACCACCTTCATCCCGCGCGCGTGAATTTCGTCGATCAAGCGACGGCAATCCTCGAGAGATCCGTATTCGGGTGCGATGCCGAAGTGGTCGCTAATGTCGTAACCGAAGTCCGCCTGGGGGCTCGAGAAGAAGGGCGACAGCCAGATCGTTTCGAGGCCAAGCCACTGCACATAGTCGAGCCGCTCGATGATTCCCGGCAGGTCGCCGATTCCATCACCCGTTTGGTCCGAGAAAGAGCGCGGGTAGATTTGATAGACGGTCGTGCGCTTCCACCACGGGAGCTCACTTTGAAGAACTTTGCTGCTGCTCATTAGTTGATGATGGCGGCCACCGCGTGGTCGAAGGTCCAGTCCTCCATCGCATGCCACCGGCGCCTCCACTCGCGTGCTTTCTCGGGATGCGCGCCGAAGTAGGCATTCCACCATGCCTCCGACCCGCCCGTGAGGGCAGGTTTGGTGAGCCAGGGCTTCTGCACCGAGTAGTGGATGACTTTGGCTTCGCGCAGGAGAGTCTCCTTCAAGCTCGGGTGGCCGCGGAGAAACTGAAAAATGAAGTTCTGCAGGTTGTAGCCGGCCGGCAGGCGATGCGAGACGTCCATCGCGTACCAATCCGAGTGGAAGACGTTCAAAAACCCCTGGTCGCCGCCGTCGTAACTCGGGGTGTCCCGAAGCGCCTCTAGCATCCGTTCGAAGGTTTCCGCCGATGGATCGATGACCATCAGGCCGCTGTTGAATCGGTCGGGGAGAAAGAAATCAGGTGCGGCGGCAATCGAAGGCCGCTCAAACAGGTCGTCGATGTTTTGGAGCGTGATCACGTCGGCATCGAGCAGAACGACTTTGTCGAGATCGACGAGCTCCCAGGCCCGAAGCTTCGTATACACGTTTCGAAAGCGTTCGAAGAGTTGCGCGCTATCCGGCTGGGGGTTCTCGAGCGGCTCGACTTCGCGGACCTGCCAGCCCTGTTCGGTCAAGCGCTTCCGGGCATCGGCACCCACATCAGCCGTTACCAAAACGATGCGCGGGACCTTGGTACCATGGGCCTCGAGGGATTTCCCCAGTGCTTCGACGCCGGGCAGATATCCGTCGCCGTTGCAAAGTGCCGTAGCGTATGCCGTTTTCATTGAATCCCTCGCGATCGCGCATTTTCGCGACGGTGCCCCGACATCATGTCGATCTCCCTGAAGCTTGCACCCGGACCCCAGGCCCGGCAAGCTCCCCGAATCGACCATGACCGCTGGCGAGCTTTGCAACCGAACCGTCTACATCATCCGTGCAAACGAGAGCGTCTTGGAGGCAGCTCGTTTGATGAAGAAGCACCACGTGGGTTGCCTCGTGGTGGTGGAGGAGCGCGGAACAGAGCGGGTTCCAATTGCTTTGATCACGGACCGCGACCTGGTCGTGAAAGGGATGGCCGAGACTCCCAGCGAGCTCGAAACCATGCAGGTGGGTCAGGTCATGAGCGAAGGCCTGACGACAGCACGCGATACCGAAGAGGTGTACGACGTGCGCAAAAAGATGCGCGCGCGTGGGGTGCGACGAATCCCCGTCGTGGACGCCGAGGATCGTCTGCAGGGCATCATCGCGTTCGATGACATGGTGGAGTGGATGGCCCAGGAGCTTACCGACCTGGCTCAGCTCGTCTCACGCGAGCAGCAACGCGAGTCAGAATCGTAAGCCGCGACTAGCCCTTGATGCACAGCATGGGCTCGAGGCGTGCAACTTTACGGGCGAGCCCGGCTCGATCCGCTGAGTCCACTACGGCGCGAACGTCTTTGTAGGCGCCCGGCGCTTCCTCTGCGACGCCTCGCATGCTGACCGATCGAACGAGGATACCGCGGTGCGCGAGATTCTTGATGAGCTTGCTGCCACGCCATTGCTTCTTCGCGCGGTGCCGGCTCATCCGCCGCCCCGCGCCATGGCAGGCCGACCCAAAAGAGAGCGCCATGCCCTCTGCCGTGCCGGCGAGCACCCATGACTCGGTCCCCATGCTGCCTCCGATCAACACGGGTTGACCGATGCCGCGAAGCTGCTCTGGAAGCTCGGGGTGCCCGGGCCCGAATGCGCGTGTGGCTCCCTTTCGATGAATGAACAGTCGCCTCCGTACCCCGTCAACGACGTGCTCTTCTTCTTTGCAGGTGTTGTGGGAGACGTCGTAGAGAAGTGGAAGCTCGGCCTTTGGCAACACGTCGCTAAATACCTCGCGCGTGAGATGCGTGATGATCTGGCGGTTGGCGAGCGCGCAGTTGATCCCCGCGCGCATGGCGCCGAGATATCGACGGCCCACCTCGGAACGCAGAGGCGCACAGGCGAGCTCACGATCGGGAAGGTCGATGCCGTGGTCGGCCGCGGCGATCGCCATCTCGCGCAGGTACTCTGTGCCGATCTGATGACCGAGCCCCCTCGAGCCGCAGTGAATGCTGACGACCACATCGTCCTCGGCAATGGATAGCTCGGAGGCCACGTCAGGCGCGAAGACCTCAGCTACGCGCTGCACTTCGAGATAGTGGTTTCCCGAGCCGAGGGTGCCCATCTCATCTCGCTGTCTGCTGCGCGCTTTCGCAGAGACATGCTTTGGTTCAGCTCCCCGCATCGATCCGTGCTCTTCGATCCGCTCGAGGTCTCCTGGTGAGCCCCAGCCACGATCGATCGCCCAGCGAGCTCCGCCGAGCAACATCTCCGTCATCTCGGCGTCATCGAGGTGAATGCCGCCAGTGCTTCCGAGGCCGGCCGGAATGTGCTGAAAGAGAGCATCCACGAGCTGCTCTTTCACCGGTTCGACATCGCCCGCCTGCAGTCCGGTCCGCAGGCAGCGGACGCCGCAGGAGATATCGAAACCGACGCCTCCAGCAGATACGACGCCACCTTCGTCCGCATCAAAGGCGGCCACCCCACCAATCGGAAAGCCGTAGCCCCAATGCCCATCGGGCATGACGTAGCTTGCTTTCACGATTCCCGGAAGCGTCGCCACGTTGCTTGCCTGCGTACGGACCTTGTCGTCCATGCCCTCGAGCAGTGCCCGGTCGGCATAGAAGATCACCGGAGCACGCATCTTGCCCACGGCGGGCAGCCGCCATTCGTCTTCGGAAATCTGCTCGAGTGGGGTGATGTCCATCGTGCCCTCCGGCTACTCGCTCACACGTCGATTACGCACTGCGCGACCCACTGCCCTTCATCGTCACGGCTGACTCGAAGCTCGGTGAACGTGGCGCCTTTGGGTTCTACCACAGGCTCATGGCGCGGCCGATCGACGTGTTCTCCCGCGGCCTCTGCGGATAGCCGAAGCCCGTCGATGGTCACGCGGAAGCGGCCGAACAACAACGAGCGCGTCATCATCTCGTAGATGAGCGCATTGAGCCAGTCGACGAACAGCACTTCGAGGTCGGGCGCCTCACAGCTGATCGCCACCTGCTCGTCGTTGCGCACCAGGCGCGGATCGGTGACTACTGCGGTGAGTCCGAGCGCTGCCTGCTCGAAAGCGATGTCCGGCGATTCCCCTCGGCCGCGCACGCCGATGTCAGCCTCATGGGGGAAGTGTTCCCAGCTAGGCATCGGTGAAGCCTAGCCCAATGGCGCCTTCAGCGTCAGCGCTGGAATGAATAGACCGATCCAAGCCCCAGGATTTGCGTGAGCTCGTCGAGCGCGGCGCGCGACTCCTCGAGTAGGCAGGGATCGCCGAGGTCGGCTTCCTGGAGCTGGTCGCGATAGTGCTGATCGATCCAAGCGTTCAATCGGCGAAACAGATCGTCGTCGAACAAGGTGAATCGGTTGATGCTCCCGATCTCATCATCGGTGAGCACAATACGCAAACGCAGGCAGGCGGGTCCGCCGCCGTTCTTCATGCTCTGTCGCACATCGACCACCTCGATCCGTTCGAGCATGTCGTGATCTTCCACGAGCTTTTGGAGGTAGCCCCATATCGGCACCGAGTCTTTGCATTCCCGAGGAAGGATCAATGCCATCCGGCCGTTGGGTAAAGTGACCAACTGGCTGTTGAAGAGATAGCTTGCCACCGCGTCTTCGAGCGTGATGTCAGCGGCCGCGACTTCGATCAGGTGCAATTCCCATCCGGCCTTGGATTCGATCTCGCGTCGTAGCTTAGCCTGGTGAAGAAAGGCCTGCTCGTGAAAGAGAAAGACGTTCTGATTGCCGACGGCAATGACGTCGTTGTGAAACACTCCGGCGTCGACCGCGGATGGCGATTGCTGAGCGAACACCAGCCGTTCG
>CAMYJN010000194.1 GCA_947258625.1 uncultured Polyangiaceae bacterium
GGCAACAAAAAAGCCCCCGCATGCTCGATGCGAGGGCCAGAAACGGAGTGGGTTGGTCTGTGGGTTGGTTCTGGTCCCCGCCTATGCCTGCGTAACTAGCAGGAGGCTAATAATGAGGCCGACTACGACTACAACACCACCGACGAGGCCCGCGCGAAGCGCGTCCATCGGATCATTGATAGCGATCGGCTCATGAACCATTACCGCCCCATTGTGCGGCCAACCCCCCCCACGGTCAAGAGGGACACTCTCTACCCCTTCAACCCAATGGAATCACCCGACTTCTCAGCGAAGGATCGCAGCGACTCCGACTCTGCGTTCTGGATCATCGACCTCCGCGTGTGAGCAGGCGCTGCGATCTTTGCCGCAGAAGTCGTTGCGTTTCGGGCAGTTGAGGGGGCGGAGAGTGTCCCGGTTTAGCGTTCGTCTAGGTCTACGGCGACGGTTTGCTCGGTGGGGCTTGCGGTGAGGGGCTCGGAGCGCTGCTCGATTTGGCCGCCGAATGCGTCCCACCAGGCCTCGGCGTCTGCGCGGGTCCAGCGCGCGACCGCTAGTCGATCGAGGGCGTCGGCGAGCTCTTGTCCGGAGGCCGGCCTGTCGGCTTGATCCTTTTCCAAGCAAGCCATGATCAGCGCCTCGAGCCCGGCGGGGATCTCCAGCGACGACGCTTCCGAAAGTGGCAAAGGCTTGGTGTGCAAGTGGTGTAGGCAGACTTCCATGATCGTCTTCCCGTCGAACACATGCCGGCCCGCAAGCAGGTAGTATCCAACGCAGCCGAGCGCGTAGAGATCGGTGCGCGCGTCGATCCCTTGCGGTTCCTGGATTGCCTCGGGACTCAAGTAGTGTGGCGTGCCCTTGATCGACATCGTGTTGGTCATCTCGAGATCATCGACCTGGCCGAGATTCTTCACGAGTCCGAAGTCGAGGACTTTCGTCACGTCGGGCACACCGCCCTGGCGCGCGAGCATGATGTTGCTCGGTTTGATGTCGCGGTGAATCAAGCCAATTTGGTGCGCCTCATTCAGTGCGAGCGCCGCGTCACGAAGAATGCGCACGACCCGCTCGACTGGCTGCGGGCCTCCGGCTTTGACCACTTGGCTCAGGGTCGCCCCGTCCAGCAGCTCCATCGCATAGTAGAAGAGCCCATCGGGGGTCCGGCCGTAGTCGTAGATGGTGACCGTGTTCGGGTGGGTGAGCTTCGCGGTCAGCTGCACCTCCCTACGAAAGCGGTCGAGAGCGTCCGGGTCGGCAAGCTCCGGCCGCAGCAGCTTGATCGCGGTCGGCCGCTTCAACATGCCATGCTGCGCCTCGTAAACGACGCCCATCGCGCCCTCTCCGAGCTTACGGCGGAGATTGTATTGACCGAGGCTTTGGATGTCGCTCACCTCTTTGCGCAATCGGTGAATCACCCTCGACGCGAGGGCTGCGAGGCCCACGGTGAGTGTCCACCACATGACCGTGATCACCGATTGTGCCGACGCGACACGCCGCGCGGACTCCGCCGGAAAGCCAAAGACCCGCCAGATGCCGAGGTCGACGCTCAAGTAGTGGTAGTACATTGCCGCCACGAGAGGGATCCCGATGAGGATGCCGAGGATCGTGGTTCGCCGAGCCGAGCTGGGCACGAATACGCTACGGGCAAACATCACGAGTGCAAGAATGAACGCGGTGATCGTGTCGGCCCCCACCTCCGGTCGAATGTCCAGACCCATGGCGATGTAGCAAAGGCTGGTGAGGAAGATGCCGGCGTTCTCGATTCCGTGGATCGTGTTGACCGAGAGGTGGCCGCGGCGGCAAATCAGCCAGACCGCCAAAAGGGGCACGACCGCAACGGCGTGGATGATGAACCCGGGCTGGCTGACCTGTTCCTCGAGCACCCCGAACAGGACGCCCAACACCACGCGAAATGCCAGTGCGGTGCCGCCGAGGATGGCGCCGATCAGGCCAAAGACGGCGACACGCCGCTGCAGAAAGGCGCGCGCTTCGGGATTCGCGAAGTAGGTGCTTTTGCTCATGCCTGCCTGCCCATGATGACTAACTTCGTAGGTTGTAGCCACTGCGGAGGAGCGCGCTTGCCGCGCCGAGGACCACCAGAAACGACACCAGCACGACTCCGGCGCTCGTGACGGGCGAAACGTCTGCCACGCCGAGGAATCCATACCGTAGACCGTTGACCATATAGAGCAACGGGTTGAGGCGGCTGACGGTATTCCAGGGCTCGGGGAGGAGATCGATCGAATAGAAGACGCCACCGAGGAAAGCCAAGGGGAGCAACACGAAGTTCGGGAATATCGCGAGATGATCGAACTTCTCTGCCCAAAGCGCGGCGATCATTCCCAGGAGCGCGAGCGTCGCGGTCACGAAGATCGTGAAAAAGAGCGTCCAGCCGATGTCGTGCAATGGGAACCAGGTGAAGGAGAGGGCGACGAGGTAGACCAGCGTGCCCACGATGATCGCCCTGATCATCGCGGCGCCTACGTAGGCGAGGACCATCTCCAACGCGCCGATCGGCGCGACCAGGATGTCGGTAATTGTTCCGTTGATCTTCGACTGAAACAGGCTGGATGAGGTGTTGAGGAAGGAATCCCGGATCATCGTCATCATGACGAGCCCCGGCACCACGAATTGGATGTAGGGGACGCCCGAGATCTCGCGAAGCCGGGAGCCCAGTGCGACGCCGAAAACCAAGAAGTAGAGGCTCGTCGTCACGAGCGGGCTCAGCACCGTCTGCAGCCAGACTTTGCTGAAACGGCGCACCTCTTTGAGGAAGAGCGTCTTGAGAGCGATCGTGCTCATGCCGCGTGTCTTCCGTCTGCCTTGTGGATCAGCTCCAGGTAAATCTCTTCGAGTGAGCGTCCGCCGTGGCGTTCCAGTAGGCTTTCACGGCTTTCGACCAAAAGGAGCTCGCCCTTGTGAAGAATGCCGATGCGGTCCGCAAGCTTTTCGGCTTCTTCGATGTAATGCGTGGTCAATACGATGGTCGTGCCCGCGGTGCGGAGGTCCTCGACCTCTTGCCAGAGCTCGCGGCGTAGCTCGACGTCGACGCCGGAAGTCGGTTCATCGAGGAAGAGCAGCCGCGGGTCATGGACGAGCGCCTTGGCCACCAGCAGGCGCCGCTTCATCCCGCCGGACAGCGTCCGCGTGTACGCATCGCGCTTGTCGCTCAGCGCAAAGGTCTCGAGCAGACTCTCGGCGCGACTGCGATTTGGTTCGACTCCCATGAGCCCCATTTGAATCATCAAGCTTTCGAGGGGAGTGAAGAACGGGTCGTAGCCGATCTCTTGGGGCACCAAGCCAACCAGGCGGCGAGTTGTCCGGAAATCGTTCACCGTGTCGAAGCCGAGGACCTCGATGCTCCCTTGCGTCTGCTTGGCCAGCCCCGTGATACAGTGAATCAGGGTCGACTTCCCCGCGCCGTTTGGACCGAGAAGCGCGAAAATCTCGCCCTCGTAGACCTCCAGCGACAGGTCTTTCAGCGCCGTGAACTTCCCGTAGCGTTTTGTAACGTGGCGGCAGCAGAGAACCGGCGGCTTCATCGCGGCCGACTATAGCGACCTAGGCAGCGATGACCAGGCTACCCGGGGGCGTGTCGCAGATGGAAGGACTTGGGTCGCGTCAACTGCGCATAGCCGAGCGTGGACAAGCTGCAGCCTCGGCCCGAGTCCTTGACCCCCACCCAGGCGAGCTCGGGGTCGAGGTAGTCGCAGCGATTCATGTACCAGGTTCCGGTTTCCACGCTTGCGCCGATCCGTTGCGCCCGGTCGAGATCGCTCGTCCACACCGAGGCAGTTAGCCCGTAATCGCTGTCGTTCATCAAGGCGATCGCTTCGGCGTCATCCCGCACCCGCATGATGCCGACCGCTGGGCCGAATGTTTCTTCGTTCATGATCCGCATCGAGTGGTCGACGTCGACCAACGCCTGCGGCGCCATGTACGGCAGACCGCGTTGGGTGCCTTCGAAATGGCTTGGGTCGAGTAGGGCGCGTGCACCGGCCGCCATGGCTTCCTCGATTTGGGCCTGGATGCCTTCGGCGTTGCGGATACGAACGACCGGCCCAAGCGTGGTCAGGGCATCCCGCGGGTCGCCGAGCGCGAGCTCGTTGGCCACGGCGATGAAGGCTTCGAGAAAGGGCTCATACACGTCGTGATGCACGTAGATTCGCTCGATACCGCAGCAGGATTGACCGGCGTTGTAGAACGCACCGTCGACGAGGTTTGCTGCGGACCGCTCGATGTCGGCGTCGCTGCACACGTAGGCGGGGTCTTTGCCCCCAAGCTCGAGCGCAGCCCCGATGAACCGCTTTGACGCGGCGGTCTGGATGGCATGACCGCCTCCAACCGAGCCGGTGAACGCCACAAATGCGACCCGCGGGTCGGCGATTACGTCGGCAACACCACGATGATCCAGATAGAGAACCTGAAGGACACCCGCAGGCAGCCCGGCCTCCTTGGCCGCTCGTCCGATGCGTTCGGCGACGAGCGGCGTCTGCTCCGAGTGCTTGAGCACCACCGTGTTACCGGCAACCAGCGCAGGCACCAGCGCGTTGACGGCGGTCAGCCAGGGGTAGTTCCATGGCGCGACGACGAACACGACCCCCAAGGGCTCTCTCCGAATGAAACGCGTGAAGCCGTCTCGGTCCGCGAGCTCGATGTCGCCGAGCCCCTGGGCTGCAAGGTCGATCATCGTTCGCCCGCGAAGTAACCAGCCGCCCACCTCACCGCCGCCGTCGCGCACCGGTCGCCCCATTTGCATAGTCAGCTCGTGGGCGACGGCGTCGGCGTCGTGTACGGCAAGCTCCACGAAGCGACGCACCATCTTGCTTCGGTCTTCCAGGGCGAGCTCTCGCCAAGGTCCACACGCGTTGCTGGCGGAGGCCAGCGTTCGTTCGATCGCTTCGGCCCCATCGAGCGCGCGCTCGAAGACGATGCTTCCATCTACGGGGGAAATGGTTTGGAAGCGCCCAGTCATGGCCGGTAGCGTTTCTCAGCTCCCGGGTGTCGTCAATCCGGGCTTGCACATTGGTCGCCGCCGGGGCACCACGTGGCGATGACGATGCCCAAACTCGAAGGCAAGATCCTGATCACCGGGGCGAGCGGTTTCATCGGCAGCCGGCTGCGCGACGCGCTTCTTGCCTCTGGTTCGGACGTTGTCGCGATCCGCAGGCCGGGGTCGCCTCCTTCCTCCGCAGGGCGCTCGGTCGAGGCGGACTACGCCGTCCTCGCCGACTTGGAGCGCATCGTGGGGGAGGAGAAGCCGGACTACGTCTTGCACGTAGCTGGCGTGACCAAGGGCAGCTCGTACGAAGACTTCCGCCTCGGCAACGTCATGCCGACGCGGAACTTGCTTGCGGCGCTGCGTCGTGAGCATCCCGTCGCCAGGCGGTTCGTCCTGGTGTCCTCGTTGACGTCGTACGGGCCGTCGTCGACTTCCGCACCTCATCGCGAGGAGAATCCACCGCGACCGATCGAGCACTACGGACAGAGCAAGCTCGAAGCAGAGAAGGTGGTCGAAGAGGAATCGGGTAGCGTGCCCTGGACGATCCTGCGCCCTTCGGGTGTGTACGGACC
>CAMYJN010000195.1 GCA_947258625.1 uncultured Polyangiaceae bacterium
CGGGGTGGAAGTGCGACCTGGTGCACTGCCCAAACGAACGCGTGGAGCAGGGAACGGTGTTCGACGAATACTCCTCGGCGCCCTTTCTCATGGGCAAGGCCTGGGGCACGACAACCTGGACGGCGGTGCTCCACGACCCCGAGCAAACACGGGTTCACTACGCGCTCAAGAACGTAGCCTCCGAATCCCTATACAAGATCGAGCTGAGCGATGACGGCCTCGGCGGGACCCTGGCTCAACTCGACTTCCGATACTCTGCAGTCAGCCCGCTGGGACGGAAAGTGATTCGCAATCGCGGCGAGGGCAAGATCGAGCTAATGCTGCGCATCCTGACGGTGATGTTGCGGAACTACTGTGAACGGGGTGAGCTCGTTTCGTCTGGCCGCGTCGGAAAACTGATCGCGACCAGTGATGCACTGACCACTTCCGATCGGATTCGCTTGTTGCTAAATGGGCTCCTGCTGAAGGCTAAACGGGACTCGTTCAGGCAACGCTACTTGAACGAGCTAGCGGCAGGCCTGCGATGATGTCGCACGTCCCGCGACAGCCCAAGAACCTTCCAGACAAGAACCTGCCCAGGCAAGTTCTCTCAGCCCGTCGGGCTCATGGGGCTAACAGAGCCTCGCGTCGGGTGACGGCCGCGCGTCACCATTGGGCCGCAACCAGGACGCGCACCCCCTGCGCCAGCGTCAACCAATGCGCAGAACCTGCGCCACCCCGGTGCCACAAGCCCGCAGGACAGGGCCCTTCGCGCTGGCACACTGCCTGCATCCCCATTCACCGATGGCTTACCGACAATTGGTGTTCTTCGTCGTGATGGGATTGCTGGGCGCGATCCCCGCCTGCGATGATGAGCCGCCTTTCGCGCTCCCAGATCCCTGCGATCGCATCGGCGACCCCGACTTCACCGGCCCCGGGTACGGCGTAATCGGTCCCGATGGCGGCGTCATCGAACAAAGCGATCCGGCAAACCGCCTCTTCGGCGTGAAAGTCGAGGTCCCGCCGGGTGCCTGGGAGGACTGCTGGGAGGTGTCCATCCAGTACGAGACGATCTTCGGCACGCCCGACTATCCCGACGGCTACGTACCGTTCGAGCGCCCCGATCCGTCCGGTGCGGTCGACATCGACATCGGGCTCTCGACGCTCAGTGGCTTCTACCGTTCTCCCGATCCGTTGCCCATTCAGCTCTCGTTTCCCATGGCGGGGATTCAGCCCGAGCCGATCGAGGTGCGCACCGGCTACCTTTTCGATGAAGCGCAAGAAACCTGGCGCATCGTGTTCCCCGACGCGCTGAGCCCGGATCGCCTCGGGATCTCGAGCGCCACCCACGAGCCGCTCTTCTCCTGGGGTCTCATCAATCTCAACGATGTCGACTTCGATGCGCACGTCGCGCCCGCCATGGAGGAGAACCTCGGGACCGAGACCTGGACCGAGTTCCAGGAGGCCGTCGACGAGCTCTATCGGCAAGGCCTCGAGGAACAGAACTTGCGCATGTGCATCGGCCTGGACCTCGCCGAAGACATCTTGATTGGACTCCAACAGAGCGCCACGGAGAGTGTCCTGGAGCTCCAAATGCTCATCGACTGCGGTGAGTGCAACCCCATCACCACCGAGTTCTACGAGGGCATCCGCGACTACATCCTGTTGAACATCGAAGCGATGATCGCGGAAATGGTCATCGACGTCATTCCGGGCGGCCTCATCACGTTCCCGCTCAAGCTCGCCGCGTACGGGTGGTTGCTGTCGGTCGAGGCCGCCATCGAAGCCCTGCCTTGCGACTATCCATGCTTCGTCCGTCGGGCGCCGCCGATCATCTACGTGCACGTGGCGATCTACTACGGCGCCGAAGGCATGCTCGACCTCATCAATTGGTACCGAAACTCCGAGTACATCATGTGCCCGCCGGCGCCCGCCTCCGAGCAGCTTCTGATGCCACCTGGATGATCGAATGGAGGTACCCATGCGCAACACGATTCGAATTCTCATCGCGGTGGCTCTACTCTCCATCGGCTGCAGCTCGAACGGAGAAGATCAAGCCCCGCAGTGCAGAGAACCGGGCGACACCTGCAACGACGGCCTTTGCT
This sequence comes from uncultured Polyangiaceae bacterium, assembly GCA_947258625.1. GTDB lineage: Bacteria > Myxococcota_A > Polyangia > Polyangiales > Houyiibacteriaceae > SG8-38. The sequence continues at coordinate 2,085 of CAMYJN010000195.1, forward strand.
ACAACGGCGCCGCCAACGGGGTTTGTGATCGAAACCTCGAGTGCCGGACTGACCCGTCGACGACGGGAGACTGCGTGGTCTTCTTGACGAGCGACGAGCACACCGGAAACATGGGCGGCCTCGCGGGCGCGGATGCTATCTGTCAGGCGAGGGCCCGTTCGGCCGGCTTGCAAGGCACCTTCAAGGCCTGGCTCTCCGACTCGAACACCAGCGCTGCCGAGCGCCTCACGCACAGCGCCGTTCCTTACATCGACACGAGAGGCCAGCTCATTGCCAGCGACTGGGACGATCTCACCGACGGTTCGCTCCAACGCCCGATTACCGTCGATCAAACCGGCTACGACTGGGACAGCGACGCAAAACATTGCGGCGCGATCATCCTGTTCGCCACCGTCTGGACCGCCACCACCATCGATGGAAGCAGCAAGCCGCCGTTCTGCTCCGACTGGACAAGCAACGCCGACATCGAAGTCGACTCTGGCCACGTCGGCCGCTACTGCTACCCGTCCGAAGCGTGGACGGACGGCGCAGTCGTTGACACTCGCAAAGGCTGCTCCGCATCGACCAGTCTCTACTGCTTCCAGCAGTGAGCCGTCCGGGGCGGGCCGTCGATGTCGTAGAGCCCCTTGGCCATCGGTTCCTCCTATGCGCCGCAATCCGAAAGAGAGCTGCTCGCGCGCTACTGGCAGACGATGACGGTGTCCTCGTTGTCCATTTCAAATGGCGCCTCGAGCGGCTCGGGCCGAGGGTCACCGGCGAGGAGCAACCCAGGGTTGTCGGCTTCGACATTCACCCAGGCCGCGTCACGCCCGTCGGGGCCGCTCGCGAGCATGGCATTGAGCCAGTCAACGACGGTCGGGACGCCACCGGTCGTGTCCGTGTAGACTTTGTCGGCGCCCCACATCGTGTGCCGGGAGCCCGTCCCGAAGTAGAACCGATAGTTTTCGGGAACCGCGGCGAACGTGGTCTCCGACTGCTGCCGAACGACATCGCCGAAATCGCAGCTCGCCTCCCACCAAGTCGTCGCGCCGAGCGGGTTCAAGTCCAGCATGATGTTGTAGAAGCCGGTTTGGCCTCCGGGGCTTCCATCGTAAACGGTCGAGTAGTGCGCCCAATTGCTGTCTGGGAAGTACTTCGCGACCGCCTCGGTGTAGACCGGCATTCCCCCTCCTTGGGGGTCGAGTGCTTCGGCGACCCCTGGAATGTATTCGGGAAGATTGGCAACGAAGCTCCAGTTGCTGAATTCGTTCGTGAGGAACTCTTGGGTGATTACGCCGTTGCCTGCATCTGCAAGCACGTGTGTCTGCGACGCCGGCCACACTTCGTGCAGTAGCGGGGCGTTGAACCATGCACCGTAAGCGCCCGCGCTCGATCCCGTGATGAAGACCGTCTCGGGATTGTAGAAGTGCTCGCGCGCCCACTTCTCGACGATCCGCGAGTTGTGGTAGCCGCGATGCTCGATCGTCAGGTCCTCGGCGTACTCCTGCGTCGTGTCTCCGACGTGAATGTCGCAGGTGCAATAAGAAACGAAAACGATGTGCCAGTCCTTGAAGGGGTTGTCCTCGTTCGTGAGGTCAGCAAAGCCGGTGGTGCGAGTGTTTGGGTTGTCGCTTTCGGTGGCAGTGTCTGCACAGGTCGGAACCAGGCACGTGAACGCATCCCAGCATGCGCCCCCGCCCTGGTAGTACATCAGCAGCTTGTTCACCGTCCCGCGCTTGGCGAAATAGCGATACTCCGAGCCCGGCTCGATGCACGTGGGGGTGAAGGTTCTGCCCTTGTACACGGTCTCGCCGGGCACGAGCGAAAGGAAGCTCTCGCCCGCGACGCCCGGAGCCACAATCGTATTGAGGACCAGGTCCCTTGTGAGCTGGTCGATGTCGTCATTTATGGGTTGCTCGGTGGCCGTGGTCGGGCACGTGCCGGAGGTCGCTCCGGCCCACGCGGACGAAAACGCACTGTCCGCCGCTTGAATGGCGGCCTCGAGCGCCGAGCCATCGGGGTCTTCGTGGAGGTCTGAAATTCGCAGCCCCTCGGCTTCAAGCACCGCGATGCACGCATCGCCGGTTGCTGCCATCAGGTCGGCGACGCACTGGGCTTGTGCCGGCTCATCGAGCGTGATGCCGTCGACGACCTTGGTATAGATATCGCTGAGTCCCTGTTCGATGCCGTCACCGGCGTCGGCGGCGCTGAGCGCGAAGTTCTGACAGTCGGCGCCCTCCGATTGTGCGCCCGTTTCGGCACTGGCCCACGCAGCGTCGAGGTCATCACGGGCGGCTTCAATCGCATTGCCGCGTGCTGTTTCGTCGAGAGCGAGGGCAAACGCTCCCCAGGCCGCCGAAATTGCCTCGCAGAACTCACCCGCCGCGGCCTGCTTCGCGCCGATGCAGATGTTGGCCGCGTAGGGCTCGGGGCGAAATCTTTCCGTGCCGCCTGTTGCTGCCTCATCTTCTGAGCAGCCCACGCCGAATGACAAAGGGATCGCCACGCAAAGCACCGCCAGCCGAGCAAAGTTCATACCAACCTCCATCAATTGCCGTTCTTGCTACGAACGGAGGTTGCGCGTCAAGGGCCGTCACAGAAGAGGCAGCTCCAGCCAACTCGAAGGCTCCGTCAGCCCGTTGGTCTCATGTGGACAATCCAAGTGCGCAGAACTAATCGTTATGTCGCGTGACGTGCGACGCGGAGAGGGCGTTTGAATTGGCTGTGCTCCAAGATCCGGATTGCCATGGTGAGCTTTTCTACTGCGCATAGGGCGGCGTCTGCCGCGCTCCGGCGCGCTGCAAATGGCGATTTACTGACCAACTCCACCGTACGGGCATCGGCCCAAAACCCGACCTCGGCCTTTACATCGCGGTGCGCCATAGTGAGCAGGAACACGAGCATCTTCACGTCGCCGTGAACAAGATCCACCCCGAGACGCTGAAGATCCACCACCCCTACAAAGCCATCCCAGCGTATCAGGCGCTGGCGAGCGTCCTCGAAGAAGAGCTCGCGCGGTTTGGGGTACGCCTGGTCCGGCGGGGCAATGGACTCGCGGTGGTAGACGCGACCCGGCCCAACCTCGCCTGCAAAGCGTCGGCCCTGGGGCGCGACTGGTCCAAGCAACGGCTCTGCGAGCGCTTCGGCGAGTTCGTTCGGGGTCCCAAGGCTATCGAGGTCGCACGTGGGCAACTCCATGCCTCTGTGGAACGACCGCTTCAGCGAGCTCGGGACGATGGGCTTTGGCGCGAGTACCAGGACGCCCTCGGCACCGCAAGGACGCGTCGTCGGGAGCTACGCGACGCGTTGTCCTCGAAGATCGATGCGGCCCGAACCGCACACCGACGGCGTTTCAAGCTGAGACATCACGCGATTGCCGCCATGCCTGTGTCGGGGACCGATAAGCGCAAGCTCTATAGGATGCTCGCCTTCGAGAGAAGAGCTGCGGAGCGCAAGCTTGGCGTGAAGACCAAGGGATGGCGCGTGGCGGGTCGCGAGGCACCT
>CAMYJN010000196.1 GCA_947258625.1 uncultured Polyangiaceae bacterium
GGACGGTTGTTGATCTTCAGCCAGACCTCGTCACGGAGCGGCGCCAGGGCCGGATCGTCGGGGGCGAGTTGATACGGGTTGAACCCCTCGAGCCAGATTCGCCCCTCCCAGAGGTAGCGGTAGAGGTCGTCGGACAGGAGCGGCGGTGCGAGTACGAGAGGCGCGCCGAAGAGCAACGCAAGCGCGGCGAGTCTCAGCGGCGACAGCCTGGGGAGCGAACGAGAGACGACCAGCGAGCCGGCGTAGGGGATGAATGAGATCGCCAGGCCGGCGACGACCGTAGACGGCCGGCAACCCGCGCGCGCGGCAAGCGCGAGCGCGATAAAGATGCATCCCAGGGACGCGAGACAGACGAGAAAAAGACCCTGGGCCCGGCGCGCCGTCATTGGACGACGAAGCGTAGGACACGAATCCGTTCGCCAGGCAGAACGCTTTGGCGGTACTGGCCCGCGATCCGGCGGCCAACCGCGACGGAAATGGTGACCACCGTCGGTCCTCCGCTGCCTATGCACTCCCCCCAATAGTGAACCTCGACCTCGTAGATGCCGTCCATGGGGCGCGCACCGACCCAGCGTATGTTTTCGATTTGCGGATTGGGCATGTCGACGCAGTCCCCGCGGCCCGAGTGATCGACGCGAGCGCCCGACGGGGTCGACGGTCGCTGGAAGCTCAGTGTGTCACCGAGGGGCCCCGTGACGTAGAGGTCGATGTCCGCACCGGTGTTCCAAGAAGCGGTGACCTGCATCAACCCGGTCCCGTATCCGCAGCCGTCGTCGATCACGCCGTCGCAATCGTCGTCGATCGCATTGCACGACTCCTCGACGGGCGTCGAGCACGCTCGCGGAATCTCCTGGGCCGTGGCGATGGGGACGATCGAGACCAGGACGGGCGACTCGATGGCGCGAGGCACGTCGATAGTTTCGGCGGTTTCGCGTGCCGTTTCGCTTCCAGGTCCGTCTACGCCTCGGCCGGCGCATGCGGAGGAGCACAGCAAAACGGCGATTGCGACTCGTTGCATCATCCGGCCGACACTATAGCCGAGGTAGCGTACAATGCGGGCGCGATGATGGAGGCACTCGAGCAAGCCAAGAACGCGATCGCGAGCCGGACCGGAAAGGCCGACATTGCTTTGGTCCTCGGGTCGGGGCTCGGCGACTATGCCAACAGCTTGGAGGACGCGCGCGCGATCCCTTACGCGGAGATCCCCCACATGCCTCTCTCCGGGGTTCAGGGGCACGCGGGCAACCTCGTCATGGGGCACGGGGCTGGAAAGCGAGTCGTTGCGATGCAAGGACGCGCCCATCTCTATGAAGGGAATTCTCCAGGCGAGGTCGTGTTTGGGGTCCGTTTGATGGGCCTGCTCGGAGCCGAGACGCTGATCGTGACCAACGCGGCGGGAGGGATTGCGCAAGACCTCGAGGCGGGCGACCTGATGGCGATCCGCGATCAACTCAACCTCACCGGGACGAGTAGTCTCATCGGTCCAAACGACGAACGCCGAGGCCCGCGGTTCCTCGACATGAGCGCTGCGTTCGACCCGGAGCTCATCGAGGTAGCAAGCGGCCTGGCGACAGGGCTCGGGTTCGAGCTGCGGCACGGCGTTTACGCAGGTCTTCTCGGACCGGCCTACGAGACCCCAGCTGAAGTGCGCATGCTCAGGACCCTCGGCGCCGACGCGGTCGGGATGAGCACGGTGCTCGAAGTGCTAGCCGCCCGGCACATGGGGCTTCGCGTCCTCGGTATCTCGTGCATTTCGAATCTCGCTGCGGGAATTTCGAAAGTCCCACTCAGTCACGAGGAAGTGACAGAAACCGCCGCCCGTGTTCGGCCGCATTTCGAGGCACTTCTGTCGAGCGTGCTGGAGTCGATCTAATGGACGAGAGCGCCTGGGCAAAGCTGAAGCGCGCAGCGGTGGAGGCTCGAGCAAACGCGTACGCTCCTTACTCCGGTTTCGCCGTCGGTGCTGCGGTTCTGAGCAAAAGCGGCAGGGTGTTCACCGGCTGCAACGTCGAGAACGCGAGCTACGGTGCAACGATTTGCGCCGAGCGTGCAGCCCTGGCAGCCGCGGTTGCGTCCGGAGACCGTGAGCTTCTAGCGCTGGTCATCGTTTCGGGCGCGAAGAGACCCACCCCGCCTTGCGGCATCTGCAGGCAATGCCTCGCGGAGCACGGGCCAACCCTTGCGATACGGAGCCACGCAGGCGACGCGCAGGCGGATTACGAGCTCAACTCTCTTTTTCCCGAAGCGTTTGGTCGCAGTCACCTGGACTGAAGCGGGTCAGTTCAGCCCTTCGCTGATCCGACCAAGCTTGGACTCGACGTCCGCCCGGTCGATCGCGTCGCGATCGGCAAGCTCCAGATAGCGCCCGTACTCGACGATGGCTTCCTGCCGCTTGTTCATCGCGTAGTAGATGTCTCCAGTCAGCCGGTGGGAGTCTGCGACCCAGGCTTTGCCGCTGGGGTCTTCGTCTCCGATGGCGGTCGCCTCGATCAACGAGGTAAGCGCTTTTGCGCGCTGCCCTTCGTCGAGCTGCAAGCGGCCGAGGCGGTACCACCAGTACCCCTGTTCGGGAGCGCCGGCGACGGCTTTCTCGAGGGCCGCAATGGCTTCTTTCATCTGGCCTAGCTGGTAATGGCTTTCGCCCATCGCTGCCCAGGCTTCGACGCGGTTCGGGTTGAGCTCGATCGCTTTTCTCAAATCGGCCAAGGCATCACGGACGGTTCCGGCACGGATGCGAATCCGCGCACGCAGCCAGTAAGCATCCCCTAGCGTGGGATCGAGCTTCAACGCGGCATCGAGCTCCCGCAGGGCCGTGCTCATCTCGTTCGACTCCAGCGCCGCCCAAGCAACGTACATACGATACAGGCCGCTATCGGGCTCGAGGCGTGCGGCACGGAGGAATCGCTGGCGCGCGGCCTCGAGTTGGCCTCGCTCGAGCTCGATGCGCCCCAAGTAGTGCTCGGCTTCGGCCGAGTACGGCTGCGCGTCCAGCACCTCGCGAAGGAGCTTCTCCGACTCCTCGTACTTGCCCGCAAGGACGAGCACTGCGCCCATCCGTGACTTCAGCGCCGCATCCTCGGGCGATTGAAGGAGCGCGCTGCGGTAGCTTTCCGTGGCAGCGTCCATGTCCCCGCCTGCCTCGGCAAGCCGGCCTTTCTCCAAAGCAAGGCCAGGGAATTTCGCATCCAACGCTTCGACTTTCGCAAGCTCCGCAGCGGCCTCCTCGAGCTTCCATTTGCGCCGGTATGCGACGGCGAGCCCAAACTGCGCGGAAGAATCGCGGGGCTCCATCTCGAGCGCCTTCGTGAACTGTTCGATCGCATCGTCAAAGCGATTGCGCTGGAGCTCGGCCCAACCCAAGACGCGACGAACCTCGGCGGTGATATCGACATTCTTCTGTGCTTCGACAAGAATGCCAACCGCCTCGCCGGGGCGCTTAGTCGACGTATAGTGCTGCGCAAGCGCCATGTAGGCGCGCACGGACTTCGGCTCGAGCTTGATGGCGTTCCGGAAGTGCTTCACAGCCGGTTTGCTCTGGCCGAGGCCCTCGGCGACTTTACCGAGCCAGAGCTCCACGTCGGCACTCACCGGCTCTTCCGTGCGCAGATCGGCCAACAGCTTGTTGGCCTCCTCGGCTTTGCCCATGGCCACGAGCGCCTCCGCGGCGCCCAGCTTGGCTTGAACCACGACTTTGGGCTGACCCGTCACGTCCAGTTCGGCGCCGGCCGGAATTTGTGAGCCCAAGACGGTCTGGAAGCGCGCATATGCGTCCGGGTACGCGCCTTCGAGGAGCACGAGTCGCGCGGCCCCGAGTGCAGCGTCCGAATTGCTCGTGTCGAGCTCGATCGATTTCTCGTACATTTCACGAGCGGCACCCAGGCGTCCCCGCTCCTCTTCGATGCGCGCGATGAGAGTGAGCGCCGCGGACCGATCGGCCTTCGCCACCGGAAGCGTGGTGCCTTCGACCGGGACAAGCCCCGCTGGAGCTTGAAGCAGCTCGAGGGCTTCGTCGATCGCGCCGTCCGCAATCAACAGACTGGCCACAGCGATACGCGCGCCGGCATGGTTGGGGCTGAGGTCCTGCGTTGCTTTGGCTGCAGCCGCCGCCTCGTCGGCATTTCCCATGACTTGATAGCCGCGAGCGAGCCCCCACTGTGCACGAGCTCTGTTGTCTTTCTCGACGGCTCGGCCGAATGCGTCGACGGCGCCCTGACCGTCGCGGGACTTCAGCGCGATTTCCCCGGCCACCAGATCGAGGTAGGGATCCGTGGCGTCATCCTGCGATGCGAACGCGAGCTCGGATTTCGCGGTGTCGATATCGGCGTTGCGCAATGCATCGGCGGCAAGCGCGACGTGAACCCGCGGGGCCTCATCGCCTCTGCGCTGCAAGTGCACCCGCAACGCATCGGCCAGGCTCGCGCTTTCCATGTCCGGCCCATAGCGAACGAGATTGTACGATTCGTGCAGCAGCATCCTCGCCACGAGCGAGCGGTTGAGGCGCGCATCGTCTCGGGCGGCTTGTAGTTTCGCGAGTGCCTGGCGTTGCGCGGTGTAGGTATCGGACGCCGCGATGACCTCCGCTTCTTCGATCGCCTGGGCAACGAGAGCTGGATCACCGGAAGCGGGAAGCATGGGCTCCAGCAGGTGAATGCCAAAGAGGCCGTACTTGGTGGTGCCGAGGTAGAAGCCCGAGCCAACGACGATCGTGATGACGCCGAAGGCGGCCAGGGCCTTCATGAGCCATGGCGGCCGTTTGAGCTTGAGTTTCTTTCGCTCACGCGAGGGTGCTGCTTCGAATTCGAGTCGGTCGCCACCGAGGCGGGGCATGCGGTGGACTTCCCCTCCTGCGGGGGAAGCCGAAAGGTCGAGCTCGTTCGACTCCGGAAGCTCCAGCTCCGCAGAATCCCGTTGCGCATCGGAACCAACGGGAATTGCGCCCGACGGTGGGGCCCCGGGCGCGCCTATGGGAGGCGGTGGTTCCGGCGGTCGCGGCGGCGCGTCAAGCTCCATTTCGAGCGCGATGTCTTCTCCGTCAGGGAGGTCGAGCTCGATGGGCCCTCCGCCGTGCTTCCGTTCGGGACCGTCGATCTCGCGATCCATGAAGTCGTCCCGGGCGACGGGTAGATCTCTTTGCTCGCTCGACATCGGCAGGTCGGAGTCGAGCGAAATCGGCGTCGGTATCTTGGTATCCACACGCGGCGTTGGCAGTTCGGCGTCGGTGAGCGCCATGGGGAGATCGCTCTCATCGCCCAGCGGCCCGACGGCACCCCCTGCCCCGCCGCTCTTGAAGATGGGCAAGTCCAAATCCGATTCCGGGGCACGGTGAAGCGGGGCCGGGAGATCGGTCCCGCCTGCAGCTTCGCGAAGCGCAGGCAAGTCCATGTCCGCAAACGGATCGAAGCCCGAGGGGCTTGCGTCGCGTTTTGGCGTAGGCAGATCGGCGGAGCTCGAATCGGCAAATGGGTCTAGATCGAGTGGATGGGCGCCGGTCTTGGGCGCGGGCAGATCCACGAAATCCGAGCCCACCAATGGCGCCG
>CAMYJN010000197.1 GCA_947258625.1 uncultured Polyangiaceae bacterium
GGCCATACACCCAGACGGGCCGCCTGCTCACGGTTCGGATCTCAAACCGATGAGCGGCGTCGGGCACACGAAACGTGGCGTAGCCGGTCGACACCTTGCTCGCGCGAGTCGAGATACGACGCGCGTTGCGGCCGTCGATGAAGACGTCGATGTCGCCGCCTCGAGGGTGCAGCTTGTAGTACAGCTCGAAGAAACCCGCCGTTCGCCCGTATTCGCCCTCCTGTGCCGTGTACACCGCACCAAAGGACCCTGCTCGCTGGCTCATCATCGCGATTCCGGCGAGGCCGACGCGCTCAACCTCCGCGTCGCCGACTCGAACGCGCTGCGTCTCCCATTGCATGCCATCGCTTTCGATGTTGATGTCGCGGTGCCGATAGGTGCGCCAGGGGTGGACGGGGAGGAGAAAGCCGTGTCCCGCATCGCCATAGCGCGTTTGTAGCTCTCGGCGAATGTAACCGGTGAATAGATCGCTGGCGACGTGGGACGCTCCGTAAAACAGAAGGCGTGCCTGTCCTTCACCCGCGGCTGCACGAGCGAGGGCTCGATGCAATGCCTCCATCGACTTCCCGTCGCGATCTTCGATGGCAATGTCGAGGCCGAGCGCGTCGCTTGGAGGTGGCTCGAGGAGCTTCGGCCCCATGCGCTCCTCGGAGCGAACCACCTTGAGAACGCCGGCTTCGTCGATCGCCGCAGGCGTCCTCGGAGAGGTATCGGCGGACGTGGTCGACGCGCCATAGCCAAGCGTCCACACGCCCGCCAACGTCATCCCAAACCACACGATCGCCAACGGCGAACCCCATAGATTCCCGAGCCGCACGCCCCCACAATGGCGATCCCGCGCGATCCAGTCAAATTGACGTGTAAACCAGCGAAAAGTCGTCCATGATGCGCGCCATGAAATCGCGTGAGCTGCTGTACTCCGGCCCCCTGTTCGATGTGGCTCGAGTGACCTTCGAGGGTCAGGGGGGCGCTGACGTCGTCCGTGACGTGATCGAGCATCGAGGCGCAGCCGTGATCCTCCCGCTTTTGGACGACGGTCGTGTCGTCCTGATTCGCAACGTTCGCCACACGGTTGGCAAGGTCCTGTGGGAGCTACCCGCTGGCACGCTCGAGGCCGGAGAAGCGCCCGAGGCCTGTGCCGCACGGGAAGTCGAAGAGGAAACCGGGTACCGAGCCGGAACCCTCGTGCCGCTCACCGCGTTCTTTGCGTCTCCGGGGATCCTCAACGAACGGATGCACGGTTTTTTGGCCACCGACCTCGAGCCGACACGCCAATCGCTCGATCACGACGAGGAGATCGAGGTTTTCCCGATTCCCCAGTGGCAAGTCCGCGACATGATCAAGGACGGGCACATCGAGGACGCCAAGACGATCGCGCTGCTGCTCTATTGGATGCACCTCCACTCCCCGTGAACCCCTCCACCAAGCATCAATTCCGATGGAGCTGCTGACCCGCATTCAAGACAACTGGATCGTCCTGCTGATCCCCGTGATCAGCGCGTTGGTGGGCTGGTTCACCAACGTGGTGGCCATCAAGATGATGTTCAAGCCGGTCGAGTTCGTTGGCATTCCGCCCTACTTGGGCTGGCAAGGCGTAATCCCCGCCAACGCGCTCAGGCTCGCGAGGGTTTCGAACACGCTGATCACGCAAAAGCTCCTATCGCTCCGTCAGCTTTTCGACGAAACGTTCAGCGCCGAGTCTTTCGCTGGAAAGCTCGGCTTGGTCATCGACGATGTGACGGAGCAGGTGATCGACGAAGTCGCGAACAAGCACGCAAAGGCGATGTGGGACAACGCGGGCGAGTTCATGCAGAACAAGGTGCGCCAGCAGGTGCGCGCTGAAGTGATCGAAGTCTCGCGCGCAATCGCCATGGACATGGCCGACGACATCGACAAAATCATGGACATCGAGAAGACGGTTCTCGAGGCGATCGAGCGGCACAAAGCGCTGATGGGCGAGATGTTCTTCGAAGTGGGTCGCAAGGAGTTCAAGTTCATCGAGCGATCAGGCCTCTACTTCGGCTTCCTGTTTGGTGTCTTCCAGATGGTCATCTGGGTTCTCTACCCCGCCCCCTGGATCCTTCCCGCAGCTGGCTTCTTCGTCGGCTACCTGACCAACTGGATTGCGATCAAGCTCGTGTTTGCGCCGCGTGAGCCCGTGAAGATCGGCCCCATGACGGTGCAAGGGCTGTTTCACAAGAGGCAGACCGAGGTCGCCGAGGCATTTGGGCGCACCGTGGCGACGCGCGTGCTGAACGCCGACAACATCGTGACCACGGTCATGGAGGGCGACGGAGCGGCGCACATGAACCGAATCGTCGAGCGTCGGATCGGCGACCTGATCGCGAAATACGAAGCGCACCCGATGGCTGCTATGGTCCTGCCGGAAGAGAAGCGGCCTGCCCTCCGGGCCGAGCTCCTCGAACGAATCCAAACCGAGTGGCCAAAGCCGGGCGGCTTCTTTCACACATTCGCAGGCGAAGCGGTGGATCTCCAAGGAGAGCTGGAACGCCGCATGAAAGCGCTGGACCGGGAAAGCTACGAAGGGGTGCTCAGGCCTGCATTCCAGCAGGACGAATGGAAGCTAATCGCCGCGGGGGCCGTGCTGGGCACCATCGCCGGCGTCCTGCAGCTGGTTTTCATCTTCGGCGACGCCATGGAGCGCCTGAGTCGCTAGGCACCGGGGCGCTGGCCGAAGGCTCACTCAACGGCTACACCTTTGCCCGTGGAACAAACCGCAACGCTGCTCGTCTGCTGCCCCGACCGAAAGGGCCTCGTCGCGGCCCTGGCGCAAGTCCTGTACGGCCACGGTGCCAACATCCTCGACGCTGACCAGCACACCGATCCCGTGGCAGGCCAGTTTTTCCAGCGCATCAAGTTCGACATGTCCGAGCTCCACACCGATCGTCGAAGCTTGGAGACAGCGATTTCGGAGGTCGCCGGCCGCTTCTCGATGAGCTGGCGTATCGCCGACGGGAAGAATCGCTTTAGGACCGCCATCTTCGTCTCGAAGTACGATCATTGTCTGTATGATCTCTTGCTGCGCCAGCGCGCCGGAGAGCTCTCGACCGACTTCGCGATGATCATCAGCAACCACGAAGACCTCCGATCGGTGGCCGAGCAGTTCGAGGTCCCGTTCCACCACCTACCGGTAACGAAAGAAACGAAGCCGGCCCAAGAGCGTGAGGCGCTCTCGCTGCTGAAGACCGAGGGCGTCGATCTCGTCGTGCTCGCCCGATACATGCAGATTCTCAGCGATGACTTTTTGAAGGCCTATGACGGTCAGGTCATCAACATCCACCATTCGTTCCTACCTGCGTTCATGGGAAGCAAACCCTACCACCGGGCTTTCGAACGAGGCGTCAAGCTAATCGGCGCAACGGCTCACTATGCCACGGCGGACTTGGACGAAGGCCCGATCATCGAGCAAGACGTCGTCCGCTGTTCACACCGCGACTCCGTGCAGGACCTGGTCCGCAAGGGCCGCGACCTCGAGAAGGTAGTGCTGGGGCGAGCGGTGCGCTGGCACCTCGACGACCGAATCCTCGTCTACGACAACAAGACGGTCGTCTTCAACTAGGGAGTCCACATGTCCGAACGAGTCCAACTCAACATCGACAACCACGTCGCCACGGTTCGCATGGCGCGTCCCGAAAAGCGCAACGCGCTGGACGCCGACATGTTCGAAGCGATCATCCAAGCGGGCAAGCGCATCATCGCAGACAAGAGCGTTCGGGCGGTCGTGCTCCACGGTGAAGGTAAGGCCTTTTGCGCTGGGCTCGATTTCGGTTCGTTCATGGGATCGCCCGACATGATGCAAAAGCTGCTTTCGCGGAGCGAAGAGAGCCCCGCCAACATGGCGCAACGGGCCGGCTGGATTTGGCAAGAGGTCCAGGTCCCCGTCATCGCCGCGATCCACGGATTCGCCTTTGGGGGCGGGCTTCAGATCGCACTCGGCGCTGACCTTCGCTACGTCACCGCCGATTCGCAGTTCTCCGTCATGGAGATCAAATGGGGATTGATTCCCGACATGAGCATCACACAGACCATGTTGGGGCTCGTCCCACTCGACGTCGCAAAAGAGCTCATGTTCACCGGACGAATCATCTCGGGAACCGAAGCGGTCGCACTCGGGCTCGCGACCAAAGTCTCCGGGGACCCGCTCGCGGACGCGCTTGAAATGGCCAGATTGATCGCGACGAAGTCCCCCCACGCCATCCGAGCCGGAAAGGCTCTCCTCCGGGACGCGCTCAAGATGCCCCGTGCGGATGCGCTCAAGCTCGAAACCGCGCTTCAGGTCAGCCTGCTCGGCAGCCCCAATCAAATGGAGGCGGTGCAGGCGAACATGACGAAGCGCGATCCCAGCTTCAAAGACCCGGAGTGACGAGACGCGCTAGGCTGACTCTGCCGGTCGCGACACGCGCGGCTGGTACCTGCAGCAATCCGGCGGACAGACGTCGTGCGACGGGCCGCGCTTGCCCAGTGCTTGGCGAACGCTGACCTTACCCAGCCGCTCCTCGATGAGCTCGCGAATCATCGCCACGAAAGCAGGGTGCGTCCCGACGGTGGGCGCACGCGTGAGGGTGATGCCAAGCTCGCTGGCGTGGTCCCGTGCCTCGTGGTCGAGGTCCCAGACGACTTCCATGTGGTCCGACACGAAGCCGATCGGCGCAACCACCACGTCGTGGGTGTTGATCTGCGCGAGCGCATCGAGGTGCTCGAGGATGTCTGGACCGAGCCATGGAACGTGAGGTGGCCCGCTTCTACTTTGGTAAACGAGCTGCCAGCGATCGTGGCGTGCTCCTTCGGCAACGAGCCGCGCCGTTTCTTCGATCTGATCGGCGTAGTCGCAGTTCTCCGCCATGGAGAGAGGAATGCTATGGGCGCTGAACGCGACGCGCGCGGTTTCACGACGCTCTTTGGGCAGCGTCTCGAGCGCTGCGAGAAGGCATTCGACGTTGGCCTCGATGAAACCGGGGTGGTTGTAGAAGACCCGGAGCTTGTCCACGACGGGCGCACCCTCGCCAAGCTCCTCGCGCGCCTTCTCGATGCTCTCCCGGTACTGTCGGCACCCGCTGTAGCTGCTGTACGCAGATGTGACGAACGCCAGTGCTCGCTTCTTCCCGTCGTCGCGCATCTCCCCAAGCGCCTCGAGGATGAAAGGGTCCCAGTTGCGATTGCCCCAGTAGATCGGTAGGTCGATTTCGCTCTTACGAAGCTCTTCTTCGAGCGCTGCGATCAACGCCCGATTCTGGTCGTTGATCGGGCTCTTGCCCTCGAAGTGGTTGTAGTGCGCCGCGACCTCCTTGAGTCGCTCGGGCGGAACGTTTTTGCCCCGCACCACATTCTCGAGGAACGGCATGACATCTGCACGATTCTCGGGCCCGCCGAAAGACACCACGAGAATACTGTCGTACTCCAAATCCGTATCGCCCACGCCGGAACTCTCGCGCCTAAAACCGCCGGTGGCAAGTCAAGAGTGTTGCCAAGCGATCGCAGCTGTGCTCTAGCTTGGC
>CAMYJN010000198.1 GCA_947258625.1 uncultured Polyangiaceae bacterium
GTGGGGCGTTCCTCGGGCGGCTTCGGCGCGCTGCGTCTCGGGATGGACCGGCCCGACCTCGTGTCCGTGATCGCGAGTCACGCGGGCGATGCCGCGTTTGACGTCAGCATGAGGCCGATGCTCACGAGTGCGGCGATCGCGATCGACAGGGCGGGCGGCCTCCAAACCTTCGCCCGAGAAATCCCCGTGGCCGGCCCCGAGAATGCGACCGAGTTCGACGCGATCTTCGTCCTCGCGGCCGCCGCCGCCTATTCACCCGACCGTACCACCTTCCCGTTTGCGCAGATCCCCATGAACCCGGCGACCGGTGAGCTCCGAGACGATATCTGGGCAAGATGGCTCGAGCAGGATCCGCTTCAGCGAATCGACGGCTCCGCAGCTGCTTTGCAAAGAATGTCGCTTATTTACGTCGATGCAGGCAGCAAGGATGAGCACGGGCTACACTTCGCAGCGCGGGCGCTCAGCGATGCACTCACCCAGCGTGGGTTGCCGGTTCGATACGAGGAGTTCGACGGTGGACACCGCGGCACCTCGTGGCGCTACGAAATTTCGCTACCGCAAATCGTTGAAGCACTTCGAGGACCCGAATGACGACCAAAAAGCAGAGCAGGGAAGACGATACGGAAGCACCCGACGCAAAACCCACCAAGAAGGCTGCATCGGGTGGCGCTTCGGGGGTTGCGCAAAAGATCCTTGCGGACGAGAGCCCTCAATCGAAGATTGCCGAGCACGGTGAGACCATGATGGAAGGTCCGCGCACCGCCGCCACACAATCCGCCCGCGTGCTCAGTGAAGTCATCGTCGAGAAGCCAGAGCTCGTCGTGCCGCTGGTCGCCAAGTTCGCAAAGGGCATTTCGTCGTCGAACAAGCGCGTGGTGCAAACCTCCTCCGAAGCGCTTCCCGCGATCGCCCGGATCGCTCCCGCCCGCGTCGCGCGCCAACTCGACGTGCTCAAGGGCAGCTTTGAAGATGCGAACGACGTTGGCAAAGATGGCCTCGTCAAGACCTTTGCGGCGCTCTGTACCGCCTCGGTCGCATATCAGAAGCGCCTCGAGCCGGTGCTCACGCTCGCGCTCAACGGCGCTGATGGCAAGACCCTGCTGGCCTGGAGCCAAATCGTGCTTCCGGCACTCAAGGGCGAGCCGCACGCTAGGGCCCGCGCAGTGGTCGAAGGCCGACTCGATTTGATTCCGCGCTCGTACGCTCAGCAGATCGCCGACTTCCTAGGTATCAAGCTGCGGACGCGCTACCGCTGATTGCGGCGGTCTGGCTTGCGGTTCATCGCAAGATCGAAGGTTCGTAGCCTTCGGGCCTCTCGTACCCCAGGAGCTCGAAGGTCGTTGCCGAGATGTTGGCGATGCCTGGGTTCTCGACTTGGTCGTTCAGACGAAGGCTGTCGTTGCCCGGCACGTAGACGTAGCAAGGGACGGCGTTGAGGGTGTGGCTCGTCTTGCTTCTTAGCTTCCCGGTGCTGCTTCGCTTGAAGTCGCCGGAATTCTTGTCGACCTCGAACATTTCGTCGCAGTTGCCGTGGTCGGCCGTCACGATGAGCGCACCATCGAGCTTCTCGATGACGGGGATGATCCGCGCCAAGCAGAGGTCGACCGCTTCGACGGCGATGACCGACGCATCGAGGTTCCCGGTGTGGCCTACCATGTCGCCGTTGGCATAGTTGATGCGCCCGTGCCGCAGGCCGCCCCGCCGCATGGCTGTGAGGGTTGCGTCTGTGATTTCCGCGGCTTTCATCCAGGGTCGCTGTTCGAACGGAACCAAATCGCTCGGTATCTCGACGTACTCTTCGTAGACTTCGTCAAACATGCCGCTGCGGTTGCCGTTCCAAAAGTACGTCACGTGGCCAAACTTTTGCGTTTCGCTGCACGCAAACTGGCTGACCTGATTGCGGGCCAAGTACTCGCCCATCGTCCGGTCGATATTGGGTGGCTGGACGAGATAGTGACGCGGCAGCTTCAGGTCGCCGTCGTATTCCATCATGCCGACGAACTCGACATCTGGAATCGGGCCGCGGTCGAACTCGCTCAGCTCGGGCTCGGTGAACGCACGGGTGAGCTCGATCGCTCGGTCGCCGCGGAAGTTGTACAGTACCACGGCCGCGCCATCACGAATCGGGCCGATGGGCTTACCCTCCACGTCGACGATCACAAACGCCAGAAGGTCCTGGTCGATCATGCCCGGGTTCTCGTCTCGGAGCGTTTGAATCGCCTCGGTAGCGTTTGGAAAGCCCCTGCCCTCGCCGAGGACGTGATGTTTCCAACCTCGTTCGACCATCGACCAGTCGGCGTTGTAGCGATCCATCGTGAGAAACATGCGCCCGCCGCCGGATGCAATGCGGTAGTCGCGGCCGCCTTGCTCGTTCAGGTCGTGAAGAACTTTCTCGAGCGCCTCGACGTACTCGAGCGCACTGGTTTCGGGGACGTCGCGACCATCGAGCAGGATGTGGACGCGCGCGCGCTGGACGCCCTCTTCGTTGCAACGACGCAACATCGCGAACAAGTGTTCGATGTGACTGTGAACGTTGCCGTCGGAGAGCAGGCCGATGAAGTGCATCGGCTCTCCGCTTTTGCCGACGCGGCGCACGAGCTTCTTCCACTCGTCGCCTTCGAAGATCTCGCCGCTGTCGATCGCCATCTGAACGCGCTTGGCCCCCTGATCGAAGACCCGACCCGCACCAAAGGCGTTGTGACCGACCTCGCTGTTGCCCATGTCGTCGTCGCTCGGCAGACCGACAGCGGTGCCGTGCGCACGAAGGCGCGTCGTCAGGGAAATCCCGGCGAGCCGGTCGAGCGTCGGGGTCCGAGCAAGCCAAACCGCGTCGCCCTCGTTGGAGGCGCCGCAGCCAACCCCGTCCATGACGACGATGAGCACAGGACCGGGGACTCCTGGGAACGTCGGATGCTTTTTGAGCTGCCAATCGGTCACGGGGCTTTCCTAGCACAGTCGCTCCGATGTTCGACGGCGCGGAAGCAGGGTATGCTCCAGCCATGATCGTCGTGACCAACCGCATCCCGGTAGCCGAGGGCTACGAAATCGACTTCGAAGACCGCTTTCGGAAGCGCGTGCACTTGGTCGATCAGGCAAAGGGTTTCATTCGAAACGAAGTGCACAGGCCGCGGCCGATGGAGCTCGACCATCAGACCGGAGAGTGGACGCGCGGGGCAGCTGGAAGCGGTTACTACGAGGTCAAGACCTGGTGGAAATCATTCGATGATTTCGTCGCGTGGACGACGAGCCCCTCGTTTGCCGAAGCGCACCGGAACCGGCCGCCCAAAGAGATGTTTCGCGGGCCGAACGAGCTCACGATTCACGAAGTGTTCTTGAGCACCGACGACAAGGACCGGCCATGAGCGAAATAGCGACCGCCAACCTCGGGTTCGTCGAGTGCTGGAACGAGATTCTGACGCCCAAGTGGATTCGGTTTCGGCACCTGCTCTCGGGCAACGGAAGGATTCACAGTGACATTGCCTATGATGCCTTCGGCATTCGCGAAGGCGACAAGGTCCTCGACATCGGCTGTGGATTCGGCGAAACGGCCCTCGAGATCGCGAAGATCGTGGGGCCCAGCGGTGAGGTCGTGGGCATCGATTGCACCGACGCGTTCCTCGACATCGCGAACCATGAGCGAGACGAAGCAGGCACCGCCAACGTTCGCTACGAAGTGGGCGATGCACAGATATGCGACCTTCCGGAGAGCTACTTCGACGTGGTGTACTCGCGCTTTGGTGTGATGTTCTTCCAAAGCGCCGTGCGGGCCCTTCGAAACGCCAACCGTGCGCTCAAGCCGGGAGGCAAGGTTTGTTTGATCGTCTGGCGCTCGCTTGCCGAGAACCCTTGCTGGGGAGCCTCCAAAGAAGTCGTGCTTCGACACCTTCCGCCCCCGGGCGAGGCCTCCTCGACCTGCGGCCCGGGCCCCTTTTCGATGGCTGCCGAAGAGACCGATCGCGCGATGCTTGAAGCCGCCGGGTTCTCGGAGGTCGATGTCTTCAAACGCATCGACGCGGACATCTGCGTAGGGACTGACCTCGAGGAGGCGGTCGACTACCAGATCCTGGTCGGCCCCTCCGGCGAAATCGTCCGCGAAGCCGGCGCCGAAGGCCAACGCAAGCTTCCCGAAATACGGCGCGACCTCCGCGAGCTCATGGAGCCCTACCAGCGCGCCGACGGTGTCTTCATGCCTTCGAGCACCTGGGCGATCATGGCTCGCAAAGGCTGAGCAGGGGACAGTCCCTCATCGTCATGGTTTGGTCACGGTGGGTCATTGAGCTTGACCCGAATAGAACTTGTTCTAAACTGTCATTAGTTTACATGAAGTAAAGTTATGTCTGCCTCGGCGGATATTCGGAGGAACCTTTGGAAAACAAGTGCCCAGCGAAGTTTCACAACGTCGATTTCTGCGCACCATCGACGCACGACAATCCGTACGAGATGTATGACTACTTCCTCGAGAATGAGCCGCTCTACTTCGACGAAAAGAACGAGGTCTGGGAGGTCTTCCGCTACGACGACATCGTCACGATCGAGCGCGACACGGAGACCTTCATCAGTGGTGAGGGTGTTCGGCCGAACATCCCGCCGGACCCGGGCATGATTTACCAGGATGGTGAACAGCACAGCAAGCAGCGCGCGCTCGTCTCTTCTGGCTTCACGCCACGTCAGATGCGCAAGATGGATGACCGGGCTCGCGAGATCGTCACTGAGCTCGTGGACAACATGCTCCAAAAGGACGAGGTCGACATCGTCGAGGACTTGGCGGCCGCGCTTCCGATGCGACTCATCGCCGACATGCTGGACATCCCGGAAGAGAAGCGCGCTTCGGTGCAGCAGTGGATCAACGAGATCATGATCGGCGGAAGTGGCCCCGACTACGTCACCGACGAGGTCAACGACGCGTTCGAAAACTTCTGCATCCATCACGAGGAGATGTATCAGGATCGCATCAGTGCGGGTTGTAAGGGCAGTGACCTGCTCACGATCTGGATCAACGCCGAGATCAACGGCGAGAAGTTAGACGAATCGCAGCTGCTGTTCGAGCACGTCTTGCTCAACGTGGGCGGCGCGGAAACGACGCGCAGCGCCATCGCGGGTGGCCTCGAGCGGCTGTCCGCAGATCCGAAGCAATACAATGCGCTCTTTGAGGATCCGTCCCTCATTCCGAACGCGGTCGAAGAGATCATCCGCTGGGTCTGCCCGTTCGTGAACATGTATCGCACCGCGACGCGGGACTACGAGATGCACGGCAAGGTCATCAAGGAAGGCCAGATGGTTGGCCTCACCTATCCCGCCGCGAACAGGGATCCGCGCAAATACAAAGACCCTCATACGTTCAATATATTCCGCGATTTTTCAACGGATGCGAAGCATCTCTCGTTCGGTCTCGGCCCTCACTTTTGCTTGGGCGCGTCCCTTGCGCGCCTCGAAGTGCGACTTTCACTCGAGGAGATGACCGAGCGGGTAAAGAGCATTCGGATCCCCAAGGGCAAG
>CAMYJN010000199.1 GCA_947258625.1 uncultured Polyangiaceae bacterium
GCCCAACGTGCCTCCCGTCGTCTGGTCGCGTCCGGACCTTCTCGAGCGGAGCATTCGGGTCGAAATCGAGGATGCGATTCGCGAGACGCTCACCGGGAAGACCGCGGAGCTCCTCCAAGGCGTCGCCGAGGTGGAGTTGAGCGTGGTCCAGCATCCGTCTCCGGGTCGGGCCCTCGTCGAGATGGCCGAGGATGAGGGCGCTGACCTCGTGATTCTTGGCTCGCATGGTCGAAGTGGCCTGTCGCGCGCGTTCCTGGGTAGCGTCGCGGAGCGCGTCGTACGTCACGCACCGTGTCCCGTCTTGGTCGTGCGCGGCCGATGTGACCACGAGCCGAAGGATGGAGAGTAGCCCGTGTCGTTGATTCCACGTCTGATTGTAGCCTATGACTTTTCCGATCCGGCGCGTCGCGCGTTCGAGCTCGGCGTCTTCATGGGCCGTCAGCTCGAGGCAGACGTCCACATCGTGACGATTCTCGACTCGAGCGAATCCAATGCGTCCACTCTCAGCAAGGAGCTCGAGGACCTCGGTCAGCTTCTCGAGATGCGAACCTGCGGGACCGTCAAGACGGACGACCTAAAGATTCAGTGCCACGCACTTGCCGGTCATCCGGCGGACGCAATCGTCACCCTGGCGCGCGAGCTCGACGCGCCGCTCATTCTCTGCGGGACGACCGGCAAAGGGGCGGTCGCACGCACACTGCTTGGCAGCGTCTCTCACGAGCTCGTGCACAAGAGCGGCGCGATCGTGATGTCGGTGCCCTGACGCCACGGCTTCAGCGGTTCGGTCCGACGAAGGGCGCCCCGACGATGCGTCTGCTCTTGGAGTCGTCGCGGCCCTCCATGGAGATGCTGAGCTTCAAGGCGAGTCCCGGGCGCATCTGGTCTTTTGGCAGGATTGCAAGAATCGGAAGGTAGGTGCTCCCGAGCGATTCGAGCTCGATCCGCTTCTGAGGAATGATGTATTCGATGCCGCTCTCGGACTCCGGCTCGATGATGAAGGTCTGCTTGTCGCCGGTCTTGTTGACGAGATGTACCCGCAGGGAGTTCCGCACCTTGCCGTCGACGACCATGAACGGGGCCCCCTCTAGGCGAAGCACGTTGGCTTCGAACGCGGCGCTCTGCGAAAATGCGAGCGTGGTGCCGAGCAGCCAAAGCGTGACGATCCCCCCGTAGAAAAACAGGCGAGGCCGCCCTAAGTGCTTGGGCTTGCCCTCGAGACCATTGAGCGAGTCGTAGCGGACCAGACCTTCAGGTCGGCCGACCTTGGTCATAATCTCGTCGCAGGCGTCGACGCAAGCAGCACAACCGACGCATTCCATCTGCAGTCCGTTGCGAATGTCGATCCCGGTCGGGCAGACCACTACGCAGCGTTTACAGTCAACGCAGTCGCCGTTGCTCGGATCGCTGGCCTTGCCCCGAGGCTCACCTCGGTTGAAGTCGTAGCCGATGACCATCGTGTCCCGATCGGTCATTGCCGACTGCAGACGGCCGTAGGGACAAATGATCAGACACAACTGCTCTCGGAACCAACTGAAGTTGAAGTAGAGGATCGCCGACATCACGATGACCCATGTGAATGCGGTCGGGTGCTCGGCCGGGCTCCTCTGCACCATCTCGACGAGAGACGGAAGCGAGACGAAGTAGCTGATGAACACGTGCGAGAGCAGCAGCGCCAGCACGATGTACACGCCGTGCTTGAGCAGCTTGCGCCAAATTTTGTCGAAGTTGAGCCCAGCCGCGTTGCGCCGCATCCGCTGGGCTCGCGGCCCTTCGATTAGACGCTCGATACGTCGAAATGCTCCTTCGAGAAAGACGGTGTGTGGGCAGGCGTAGCCACACCACAAGCGCCCCTTGATCGCCGTGACGATCAGCAGGGTTAGCCCAACGCCGCTCAGCAAGAAGAACACGAGCCAGAAGTCCTGCGCGTTGAACACGGCACCGAACAAGTAGAAACGGCGGTTTACGATGTCTAGGAAGACCGCCGGGTGACCTCCGATCTTGATGAACGGCAACAGTACGTAGATGGCGATCAGGACGGTGAAGATCGTGTATCGGAGGCGCGTGAATCGGCCCTTCACATCGGCTGGATGCACGTAGTTGCGACTGCCGTCGGAACGCAGTGAGCTGGCATGTTCTTCAACGACGGGCAGCTTTGTGGTCATCCTGCGCTGTCTTTAGGGTTGGAAGTCCATTCGGCAAGATAGCCTCAGGGCTCCCAGACCTTCGCGTTCTCTTCGACTGGCTTGCCGCCTTCGAGGTTCGTGTTGCGCATCGTCAACACGTACGCGGTGACTTGGCTCACGCCTTGCTCACCGAGGATGGCTCCCCAAGGCGTCATGCCCTTTTCGAGAATACCATTGGTGACGGTGTTGTGGATGTCGGTCGGCGCTCCGCCGTGAACCCAGTATTCGTCCGTGAGATTCGACCCTAGGCCCACACGGCCCTGTCCCTGATCGTGGCAGGCATAGCACTGCGTCGTGAATATCTTCTTGCCTGCGGCGACCGCGGTTTCGTCTTGCATAAGAGCTTCGAGTGACTCGTCAGTCACGATGGTGCGCTCCGCGGCGACGGCCGCCATCTGTTCGCTGTACACCTCGGGCTGTAGCTTCCCGATGCCGTACTCGTGGAAGTAGAACCAGTACACCAGCCCAAACGCGACCGCGCCGTAGAACGTGAGCAGCCACCAGGTTGGCAGGTTGTTGTCGGCTTCCTCGATGCCGTCGTAGACGTGCAGAATCTCGCCTTGGATCTCGTCGGTTCGTTTTTCATCACTCATGGGGTACCTCCGACTCCTCTTCGAGCGGAATGCGTGCGTATTCGTCCACCTCGGTTGTCTTCATACGCATGACGCGAACGATGACGACGAGAAACACGGTGAAGAACAAACCCAGTGCGAGCAGCGGATAGAGCAGCACGGGGCTTTGTTCGAAGAACTCGGATGCGAATCGGCTCATGGCGCCGCCTCCGTCGTTTCGACCACGGCGAGCGACTCGGCTTGTGGGATCCGGCCCAGCCGCTGCAGATAGGAGATCAGCGCCACCAAGCGGCTGTTGACCAGGAGCTCGCAGGCTTCGGCAGGGGCGTCACAAACCTTGACGCCTCCTTCATTGGCCAGACCGGCCGCGATTGCTGCTGCTGCAGTCTGCGCGTTTTGCTCGGCCATTTGAATCTGCTCGGCCTCGTACGGAACGCCGATGTTCCGCATGGCCCGCAGCTTCACCGGCGTGCCTGCGAAGTCGATGGTTTCTGTCGCGAGGTGCGGGTAGGGCGGCATGTTCGAGCCAATCGAAATCTCGCGCGGGTTGATCATGTGCTTGTAGTGCCAGACGTCGTTGTACTTGCCACCGACGCGCGCTAGGTCCGGACCGATACGGCGGGAGCCCCACTGGAACGGGTGGTCGAAGATCGAGTCGTCCATCGTGGAGACCTCGCCGTAGCGAGCGGTCTCCCATGTGAAGGGACGAATCATCTGCGAGTGGCAGGTGTAGCAACCTTCTCGAATGAAGACATCGCGGCCTTCGAGCTCGAGGGGCGTGTAAGGAACGTTTTTCGTCGTGCGGATCGTCTCGGGCACGGAAATGACCATCGGGATGATTTCGGCTACTCCGCCGACCAAGATGCCGATGACGACGAGAACCGTGAAGACGCCGGCGCGCCCCTCGATGGCGTGGTGCCAGGAGATCTTCTCGTCACCGCGATTGCGGATCGATACGGCGATCGCAGCCACGCCCCACATCAGCGCGGCGATCGCAAGGACGGTGCTCATCAACCCGTCGAACAGGGCCATCCCAAAGAGCAGGCCCATGATGATGATCGACGCGATGACCGGTTGTCCGAAGATGAGCTTCGGCCACGGAATCTCGCGCGCCCGAGGCTCGGTGACCACCGCAACTTCGACCTCGCCGTCCACGGGCGCTCCGCTCCTGGCGGTCGCGATGAGGTTCCAGGCCATTAGAACGATTCCGGCGAAGTAGAGGAGGCCAGCGATGAGGCGCGCCCAGTACATCGGCCGAATCGCGAGGTAGGTTTCCACGAAGTTCGGGTAAAGCAGCCCGCCGGTCTCGCTGACTGCGCGCCACATCAAACCCTGGGTGATGCCGGCGACCCACATCGAAATCGCGTAGATGAGAATGCCAACGGTCGCGATCCAGAAATGAAAGTTTGCGGCCGAAACAGAGCGAAGCTTCGTGCCGTAGAGCCTGGGAACCAGCCAGTAGAACATGCCGGCTGCCATCAGGCCGTTCCAACCCAGGGCGCCACTGTGCACGTGACCGATGATCCAGTCGGTGTAATGGGCGAGGCCGCTGACGCTCTTGATGCTGAGGAGCGGGCCTTCGAACGTGCTCATGCCGTAGAAGGTAACGCCGGCGGCGAGGAACTTAAGCACGGGGTCGGTGCGGAGCTTGTCCCAGGCGCCCCGAAGCGTGAGTAGGCCGTTTAGCATGCCGCCCCAGCTCGGCGCCCAAAGCATCAGGCTGAAGACCATGCCGAGGCTCTGCGCCCAGTCGGGGAGGGCCGTGTAGAGCAGGTGGTGAGGGCCGGCCCAAATGTAGAGGAAGACCAGTCCCCAGAAGTGGACGATCGATAGGCGGTAGGAGAAGACCGGTCGCTCAGCTGCCTTCGGGAGGAAGTAGTACATGATGCCGAGAATCGGCGTGGTCAGGAAGAAGGCGACCGCGTTGTGGCCATACCACCACTGCACCAGCGCGTCCTGAACTCCCGCGAAGACCGAGTAGCTCTTGAACATGCTAACCGGGATTTCGAAGCTGTTCACGATGTGCAGAACCGCAACGGTGATGATCGTCGCGATGTAGAACCAAATCGCGACGTAAAGATGCTTCTCGCGTCGCTTGGCGAGCGTCCAAAAGAAGTTCACCGCGAAGACGACCCAAATGAGCGCGATCGCGATGTCGATCGGCCACTCGAGCTCGGCGTATTCCTTGGCTGCCGTGATGCCGAGTGGGAGGGTGATCGCCGCCGCGACGATGATCAGCTGCCAGCCCCAGAAGTGAACCGACGACAAGATGTCCGACGCGAGTCGCGCTTTCGCCAACCGCTGCGTCGAGTAGTAGACGCCCGCGAAGAGCATGTTGCCCACGAACGCGAAAATGACCGCGTTGGTGTGCAGGGGCCTCAGACGGCCAAACGACAAATACGGCGGCAGGTTGGCCGGCCACCACGCCAACTGCAGCGCGATGATGATCCCCACCAGCATGCCGACGATGCCGAACAGCACCGACGCCCACAAGAACTGGCGGACGACCTTGTCGTTATAAACGATCCGCTGGGTTTCCATACTCGTCCTCTTCCCTCTCCGTCGTTGGGGTCACGGGCTTTTCATCGTCAAGCGGTAGTAGGGCAAGGCGATCGACTTGATCGAATGTTCCTTGCCGGACGGTCCACGCGAAGAATCCCACGGCGGCGCCAACCAATATCACGCTAACGAAAATCAGTAAGATCAAGATCTCCATCGGAGCCTCTTTCGCGACAG